>NZ_BAAGPR010000054.1:0-51801 GCF_054783955.1 Streptomyces mayteni
CCAACCGCCCGCCGAGCAGCGCGGCGGCCGCCGCCCCCGCCGTGCCGGGCCGGCCCGCCACCCCGAGGAGCCGGCCGGCCGCACCCGACCGGTAGGTCTCGGCCACCAGCCCGGCCCTGGCCTGCGCCGAGCGCAGCGCGGCGAGCGCGGCCGCCACGGCCAGCACCGCGACCCGCCTGGCCGGCCGGTTCTCGGCCAGGGGCCCGGCCAGCAGCGCCATCCCGGCCGCCGCCGTGGCGGCCGAGCCGGCGAACAGGTACGGCAGCTCCCGATGGGCCTCGTGCCAGGCGGGGATCGCGGTGTCGGCGAGCAGCACGCCGGTGTAGGTGGCCACGCAGGGGCCGAGGCAGCCGGCCGCCAGGGTGGCGGCCCGCCCGGCGCGCGGCGCCCGGCTCGCCACCTCGTCGGCGGCGGCCACGCCGGCCAGCGCGCAGTAGCCGGCCAGCAGCCAGGAGCCGACGCTCATCGGCGACGTCGGCTTCAGCACCCGCAGCATGTTGCAGAACCGCGCGGGACGGCCCAGGTCGTTCACCAGCGCGGCCGTCGAGAGCGAGACCGCGCCGAGCGAGCCGAGCTTCATCGCCCGCGCGGTGTGGGACCGCCCGGTCAGCTCGGCGCCGGCCGCCAGCACCGAGCCGGCGCCGGCCAGCCCGCCGAGGAACAGGTAGCCGGCGACGTCCCGCGCCACCCACGACGGCGCCCTGACCACCGGCCGGCCGTAGTACGAGTCGGCCACCGGCCTCCGGAGCCCGTCGAGCCCCGCGCCGACCGGCGCGTCCCGCCCTGGCCGTACCTCCGCGAGCCCGTCCCGCCTGACCTCCGCCTCGCTCATCTGTTCTCCCGCCGTTCGATCCTCCAGGTGAACGCGGCCGCAAGGCCGCCGAGCAGGGTCGCGGCCGCGATCGCCGCGTGTCGCCACATCGCCGGCAGATCCCTGGTGGTGACCACCGGGTCCGGCGGCAGCCCGTACACCTCGGGCTCGTCGAGGAGCAGGAAGAACGCGCCGTCGCCGCCCACCCCGTCCGCCGGGTCGGCGCCGTACAGCCGGGCGTCCTCGACCCCGGCCTCCCGCAGCGTGGCCGCCCGGGCGGCCGCCCGCTCACGCAGCTCGTCGAGCGGCCCGAACTGGATGGAGTCGGTCGGGCACGCCTTGGCGCAGGCCGGCTCCTGGCCGGCGCCCAGCCGGTCGTAGCACATCGTGCACTTCCAGGCCCGGCCGTCGCCGGCGCGCTGCTCGATCACGCCGTACGGGCAGGCCGGCACGCAGTAGCCGCAGCCGTTGCAGACGTCCTCCTGCACCACCACCGTGCCGAACTCGGTGCGGAACAGCGAGCCGGTCGGGCAGACGTCGAGGCAGGCGGCGTGCGTGCAGTGCTTGCAGACGTCCGAGGCCATCAGCCAGCGCAGCCCGCCGCTCCCGCCGCTCCCGTCGTTCTCGGCGGAGCCGTCGTCCCGCGGCGCGCTCTGCTCGACGAACGCCACGTGCCGCCAGGTGTCGGCGCCGAGGCCCACGGTGTTGTCGTAACTCATCCCGGTCAGCGGGCCGCCCGCCTCGCCGGCCGCCGGCGGGATCGCGTTCCACTCCTTGCACGCCACCTCGCACGCCTTGCAGCCGATGCACACCGAGGTGTCCGTGAAGAAGCCGACCCGCGGCGGTGGTTCCGCGTGCCCGGCGTCGGCGGCCACCTCGGGCTCGGGACCGGACAGCAGCCGCCGCGCCCGTCCCTCGGGATCGCCCGTCGTCATGGTCAGACCTCCAGTCCGGTCTCGGCGGAGGCGTGCGAGCGCCGCCGGTAGTCGGCGATCAGCTCGCGCAGCCCGGGGCCGCGCGGGCGCCGCCCCGGCCTGATGTCCGCGGTCAGCGCCTTCACCTCCTGGATGTGCGTGTTGGGGTCGAGCACGATCGAGGACAGCTCGTTGGCCGCGTCGCCGCGGCTGAGCCCGTTGGGCCCCCAGTGGTAGGGCAGCCCGATCTGGTGGACCGTCCGGCCCGCCACCCGCAGCGGCGCCATCCGGTCCGTGACCAGCACCCGCGCCTCGATCGCGCCGCGCAGTGTCACCACGGTGGCCCAGCCGCGGTGCCGGAGGCCGCGCTCGGCCGCCAGCTCGGGGGAGACCTCGCAGAACATCTCCGGCTGCAGCTCCACCAGATAGGGCGACCAGCGGGTCATCCCGCCGGCCGTGAAGTGCTCGGTCAGCCGGTAGGTGGTCACCACGTACGGGAAGACGGCGGCGCCGTGCTCCCCGCCCGAGGGGTGGTACTCGTTGCCCTCGTGGGGGAACGTCGTCCGCACCGGCGAGCGCCCGTGCTCGGGGTGGAGGGGGCTGGCGAACGGCGAGTCCTGCGGCTCGTAGTGGGTCGGCAGCGGCCCGTCCACCAGGCCGGCCGGCGCGAACAGCCACCCCTTGCCGTCGCCCTGCATGACGAACGGGTCGTCCCCGCGCAGCGCGGCGACGCCGGTCGCGTCCGCCGGCGGCACATGGCCGGGGTCGAGGGTGACGGGGAAGTCCGGCACGTCGTGGCCCGCCCAGCGGCCGGCGTCCGCGTCCCACCACAGGAGCGCCTTGCGCTCGCTCCACGGCCGGCCGTCTGGCGCGGCCGAGGCCCGGTTGTAGAGGATCCGGCGGTTGCCTGGCCAGGCCCACGCCCACTCGGCCGCCAGCCAGTCCTGCTCCCCGCCCGGCCGGCGCCGCGCGGCCTGGTTGACGCCGTCCGCGTACACCCCGCAGTAGATCCAGCAGCCGCACGCCGTCGAGCCGTCGTCCCGCAGCTCGGTGTAGGCGGACAGCGGCGCGCCGTCCGGGCCGTGCCCGTTGATCTCGGCGAGCACCGCCTCGGCCGAGGGCTCCAGGAGCGGGCCCTCCTCCGGGTACTCCCAGGCCAGGTCGAGGAAGAGCCGGTCCTCCGGGCGGGTCGAACCGGCCAGCCGCGCCCGGATCCTGCGCTCCAGGTGGTGGGCGAACCACAGGTCGCTGCGCGCCTCGCCGGGCGGCTCGACGGCGGCGTGGTGCCACTGGAGCCAGCGGTTGGTGTTGGTGAACGAGCCCGACTTCTCGGTGTGCGCCGCCGCCGGGAAGAAGAACACCTCGGTGGCGATGTCCTCGGTGCGTAGCTCGCCGCTCTCGATCTCGGGCCCGTCCCGCCACCAGGTGGCGGACTCGATCAGCGAGAAGTCCCGCACCACCAGCCAGTCGAGGTTGGCCATGCCGAGCCGCTGGAGCCGGGCGTTGGCCGAGCCGACCGCCGGGTTCTCGCCGAACAGGAAGTAGCCCCGGCAGTCGCCCGCCAGCTGCGCGAGCACGGTGTCGTAGGTGCTGTGCGAGCCGGTGATGCGGGGGAGGTGGTCGTAGCAGTAGTCGTTGGCGGCGGTGGCGGCCGCCCCGTAGTAGGACTTCAGCAGGCTCACCGCGTAGGACCGCGCCTCGGCCCAGTAGCCCTTGTCGGTGCGGACCGCGGCCACGAAGGAGTCCAGGTCGGGGTCGCGGTGCGCCTGGGGCATCGGGAGGTAGCCGGGCAGCAGGTTGAACAGTGTGGGGATGTCGCTGGACCCCTGGATGCTGGCGTGGCCGCGCAGCGCCTGGATGCCGCCGCCCGGCCGTCCGATGTTGCCGAGCAGCAGCTGGAGCACGCAGGCGGCCCTGATGTACTGGGTGCCCATGGAGTGTTGGGTCCAGCCGACCGCGTAGGCGAAGGCGCTGGTGCGGTCGGGGCCCGAGTTGGCGGTCAGTGCCTCGCACACCCGGGCGAAGGTGGCCGGGGCCACGCCGCAGACCCGCTCGACCATCTCCGGCGTGTAGCGCGCGTAGTGGCGCCGAAGGAGCTGGTAGACGCAGCGCGGGTGGCTCAGCGTCTCGTCCCGCTCCGGGCGCGGCGGCACCTGGGCGCCGCCGGAGCCGTGGGACTCGGCGACACAGGCCTGGCGTTCGTCGGCCAGCGCCGTCTCGTCCGGCTGGGCCCGCTGGCTGCCGGCCGGGGCGCGCACCGGATCGCCCTCGTAGCTCCAGCTGGCGGGGTCGTAGCTCCGGCCCTCGGCGTCGAGGCCGGAGAAGACGCCGGCCAGGTCCTCGGTGTCGCGGAAGTCCTCGCCGACGATGGTGGCGGCGTTGGTGTAGGCGAGGACGTACTCGCGGAACTCCTTGCCCTCGGTGAGTACGTGGTTGATCAGTCCGCCGAGGAAGGCGATGTCGCTGCCGGCCCGGATCGGCACGTGCAGGTCGGCCAGCGCGCTGGTCCTGGTGAAGCGCGGGTCGACGTGGATGACCGTGGCACCCCTGGCCTTGGCCTCCATCACCCACTGGAAGCCGACCGGGTGGCACTCGGCGAAGTTGGAGCCCTGGATCACCACGCAGTCGGCGTTCTGCAGGTCCTGCATGAAGGTGGTCGCCCCGCCCCGGCCGAAGGAGGTGCCGAGGCCGGCGACCGTCGCGCTGTGGCAGACCCGGGCCTGGTTCTCGACCTGGACGACGCCGAGCCCGGTGAACAGCTTCTTGATGAGGTAGTTCTCCTCGTTGTCCAGCACCGCGCCGCCCAGGCTCGCGATGCCGAGGGTGCGGGCCACCCGGGCCCCGTCCGCCTCCCACCGCCAGGTGGCGCGGCGGGTCGCGACCACCCGGTCGGCGACCATGTCCATGGCCGTCTCCAGGTCCAGCGGCTCCCAGTCGGTGGCGCCAGGGCGCCGGTGGAGGACCTGGTGGCGGCGTGCCGCGCCGGTGACCAGCTGGAGCGTGGCCGCGCCCTTGGGGCAGAGCCGGCCGCGGCTGACGGGGGAGTCGGGATCGCCCTCGATCTGGGTGACCCGGCCGTTCTCGACGTAGACCTTCTGGCCGCAGCCCACGGCGCAGTAGGGACAGACCGAGTCCACCACCCGGTCGGCGGTGGTGGTGCGGGGCCGCAGCTCGTCGGTGGCCCTGGACTTCACGGCGGCGCCGCGGCCCAGCGGGTCCCCGCCGGTCAGTTGCCGGTAGACCGGCCAGCCCTGGATCCAGCGCCTGGCGCCCATCGCGGGTCCCTTCCCTTCGAGGCTGTCTCAGGGTCAGTTTCCCGTTCTGGGGATTATTTACCGACTATCTTGTGATTCGCACCCGTTTGCCATGATGGTTCCGGTGGGTCGTAACCGGTTGTGATGCTGACACCGTGTATGACAGGATGCCGCGATTCGTCTGGCCGCCAACCATGGAGCCTCCGTGACCCACGTCGCCGCCGAAACCCGCTACGACGACATGCCCTACCGCCGCAGCGGCCGGTCGGGGCTCCGGCTGCCTGCCGTCTCGCTCGGGCTGTGGCACAACTTCGGTGACGGCAACCCCCTGGACACCCAACGCGCCATCCTGCGGCGGGCGTTCGACCTCGGCGTCACCCACTTCGACCTCGCCAACAACTACGGCCCGCCGCCCGGCGCGGCCGAGCGCAACTTCGGCCGGATATTCGCGGCCGACTTCCGCGGCTACCGGGACGAGATCATCGTCTCCAGCAAGGCCGGGTACCACATGTGGCCCGGGCCGTACGGCGAGTGGGGCTCCCGCAAGAACCTCCTCGCAAGCCTGGACCAGAGCCTGGGCCGGCTCGGCCTCGACTACGTCGACGTCTTCTACTCGCACCGCCCCGACCCCGACACCCCGCTCGAGGAGACCATGGGCGCGCTGGACACGGCGGTCCGGCAGGGCAAGGCCCTCTACGTCGGGATCTCCAACTACTCCGCCGCCCAGACCCGCGAGGCCGCCCGCATCCTGCGGGAGTTCGGCACCCCGCTGCTGATCCACCAGCCCGCCTACTCGATGCTCAACCGCTGGGTGGAGGACGACGGCCTGCTCGACGCGCTCGACGAGCTCGGCGCCGGCTCCATCGCGTTCTCGCCGCTGGCCCAGGGGCTGTTGACCGACCGCTACCTGAAGGGCGTCCCCGAGGGCTCCAGGGCGGCCGGCGACAGCCCGTTCCTGTCCCGCGCGGGCATCACCCCGGAATACCTGGCCAGGGCCGGCGCGTTGAACGAGATCGCCGCCCGCCGCGGCCAGAGCCTGGCGCAACTCGCCATCGCCTGGGTGCTGCGCGGCGGCCGGGTCACCTCGGCGCTGGTCGGCGCGAGCAGCGTGACCCAACTCGAGAACAACGTGGCGGCGGCGCACGACCTGGACTTCTCGGACCAGGAACTCGCCGAGATCGAGGCGGCGCTGGCAGGCTAGGACGTGTCCGTGGGGGCGCCTCGCGCCGGTCTTCGATGGTTGGACCAGTGGCAAGGCTGCCCCGCTCGGCGGCCGCGGGCAAGGGGTGCGAACCACCGCGATCCGGGTGGTTCGGGTGGACGCCGGATTTCAACGCTGCATATTTTCCCCGGAGTTACTTCACTAGGCTACCGAAGTTGCCTAGAGTGGTGGGAGTCGTCCACACCGTCACCAGCACGGCCAGCTCGACCAGTTCGACCACACCGACCAGGGGGCACCACAGTGGCGAGGGGGAATCCGCCGGACGGGGCGCGACCGCGCACGCGCTACGCGCTCATCGGCACCGGCGAGCGGGCGCGCGACTACGTGCGCGCGCTGCTCGGCGACCACCGGGAGACGGCCGAACTCGTCGCCTTACTCGACGCCGTCCCGTTGCGGCTCGACCGCTTCGAGGACTACGTCAAGAGCCTCACGCTCGGCGGCAGGTCGCCGGTGCGGTACGGCGCCGGCGGCCTGGAGCGGATGATCGACGAGCAGAAGATCGACCGCGTCATCCTCACCACCCCCGACGCCACCCACGCCGACCTGACCTGCCGCTCGCTGCTCGCCGGCGCCGACGTGATCGTCGAGGCGCCGCTCACCACCGACGCCGCGGGCGGCCGGCGGATCACCGGCGCACTCGAAGCCAGCGGGCGGCATGTCGTCGTCGCCTTCGACCGCCGCTACGCGGCCGGCAACACGGCGCTGCGCGAGGTGCTGGCCGCCGGCGGGATCGGCCGCGTGACGGGCCTCCGGGCGGCGTGGCCGGCCGCCGCGGAAGGCGCGGCGGGTGCGGAGGGCGCGGCGGGTACGGAGGGCGCGGAGGCGCCCGTCCCGTCCTGCCACCACGTCGACCTCGCCAACTGGTGGCTGGACGACGCTCCCGCCCGGGTCACGGCCGGCGCCGACGGCATCGGCGGCGTGACGGTCCACTACCGGGGCGGCGCGACCCTGACCCACACCCGCACGGCCCCGGGTGAGCCGTCCCTGGTCGTGGTCGACGGCACCGAGGGCCAGGCCGAGTTGGTCGCCGGCCGGCGGCTCACCGTACGGTGCCCCGGCAAGCCGGACGCGGAGATCCCGATCCCCGCCACCGGGGACGACGGCGACGCCGAGCTCTTCCGCGCCCTGTTCCACGCCGGCGAGCCGGTGGACCCCAAGGACCCGCTGCGCCGCGCCGCCGACACCACGGACGGCCTCCACGCGGCGGCCGTCGAGCTGGCCGCCGCGCACTGCCTCGCCCACGGCCTGGCCGTGGACCTGGCGGAACCCGACCCGGCCAGGGCCTGAGGCGCGCGCCCTGCCACGGGGCGCGCTCACCGGCCGGCGTCGGCGGCGCCGGCCCGCGCCTCAGCCGTGCCGGCCTGGTCCCCGATCGGCGCACGCCGCCGGTCGACCGCTTCGTTCCCGGCTGCCGGGCGCGGCCCCGCCAGGTGGCGGGCCAGGGCGAGGCCCGCGAGCGTGGCGAGGAGCGCGCACACGGCCGGCCAGCCGGCTCGGGCGTAGGCGTGCGCGCCGAGCCAGGAGCCGGCGCCGCCGCCCAGGTAGGCGCAGGTCATGTAGGCGGTGTTGAGGCGGCCGCGGGCGTCCGGCCGCAGGGCGTAGACGCGCGCCTGGTTGGCGACCATGCCGCACTGCATCGCGACGTCGAGCAGCAGCGTGCCGAGGACCAGCGCCGCGAGCCCGGCGGCGCCGCCGCGGGAGCCGCCGGCGAGGACGGCAGCGGAGAGGAGCGTGCCGAGCAGGCAGACCAGGTTGACCGGGCCAGGTCCCCGGCGGTCCACCGCGCGGCCGGCCAGCGGGGTGCAGAGCATCGTCACGGCGCCGACCAGCGCGAGCAGCCCGATCGCGTGGGCGCCCCACGTGTAGCGGGGGCCGGTCAGGAGCAGCGCGAGGCAGGTCCAGACGGCGGAGAAGCCGCCGAAGACGGTCGCCTGGTAGAGGCAGGAGCGGCGCAGTTCGGGCTCGGCGCGCAACAGGCGCAGCGGCTCGACCAGCAGGGCCGGATACGGCTGGGGGGAGGGCGCCGGGACCGTCGGCACGGTGCGGGCCAGCACCGCCGCCAGCGTCAGGACGACGGCGGCGGCCACCAGGTAGGGCGCCCGCCAGCCGAGCCACTCGCCGAGCGTGCCGCCGAAGGTGCGGGCCAGCAGCATGCCGCCGGTCGATCCGCTCAACAGGACGCCGAGCATGGCGCCCTGGCGGTCGGCGGGCACGAGGCCGAGCGCCAGCGGCCCGGTGAGCTGCGCCGCCACGGTGGTCAGGCCGACCAGCGCGCTGGCGGCGACGAGTGGGGGCAGGGCCGGCGCGGAGCCGGCCGCCAGCAGCCCGAGCCCGGTGAGCCCGAGCAGGGTGACGAGCAGCGGACGGTGCCGGAACCGGTCGCCGAGCGGCACGAGCAGCAGGATGCCGGCCGTGTAGCCGAGTTGGGTGGCCGTCACGATCGGGGCGGCGGCGCCGGGGGAGAGGTCCAGCGCGTCCGCGACCAGCGGCACGACCGCCTGCGGGAAGTAGACGGTGCCCACGGCCACCGCGCAGGTCAGGGCCAGCAGCGGGACGAGGCGGCGAGGCGCCGCGGTGTCGGTCATGGCGTGGAGTCCACGGCATGGTCGGTCCGGAACCAATGGATGTAGCCTCTGGCTTAATGATCAGCTTCGAGTTGGGCGTCGAGGACCTCGCGGACACCCGGTTCGCCGTCTCTCCCGCGGCGGAGGCCCTGCTCAGCCTGCGGGTGCTCCGGGACCCGGGTCTTTCCGCGCTCCAGCTGCCCTGGCGTCGCTCGGTGCTCGGCCGGCTCGGCCACCTGGACACGGAGCTGCTGATGGCGCTGGTGGCCAGGCGCCGCACCCTGCCGGACTTCGTCACCCCGACGCCGGCGAGCTTCGCGCCGACCTTCGCGGAGCAGCTGGCCGTCGCCCGCCGCACCCCGCCCGACCGGGTCAGGCACGACCTCAGGCTCGCCCACGCGCCCGATCCGCCGCCCGCGGCGCTCCGCGCCGCCGCCGAGGAGGACGACGGCCGGGTCGCCGCGCTGCGCGACGCGATCTGCGAGCTGCTGGCCGGGTACTGGGCGGCGGCGATCGAGCCGTGGTGGCCGCGGATGCGGCTGCTGCTGGAGGCCGACATGACCTACCGGGCGCGGCGGCTCGCCATCGGCGGCGCCCGCTCGCTCTTCGCCGACATGCACCCGAACCTGCGCTGGCACGACGGCGTGCTGCACATCGCCCGGATGATCGGTCGGCACCGGGTCGCCGCGGCCGGGCGCGGCCTGCTGCTCATCCCCTCCGTGTTCGCGCACCAGCCGGCGCCCCCGGTCAGCCCTGACGAGCCGCCACGCCTCGTCTATCCGAGCCGGGGCGTCGCCACGCTCTGGGAGGCCGTGCCGCCCGCCGACCCTGGCGCGCTCGCGGCGCTGCTCGGCGCCCCCCGGGCCCGGCTGCTCCTCCTGGTCGAGGAGCCGCTGGCCACCGTCGAGCTGGCCCGCCGCCTCGGCGTCACCCCGAGCGCCGTCTCCCAGCACCTGCGGGTGCTCTACGCGAACGGGCTCGTCAGCCGGGACCGGGACGGCAGGCGGGTGCTCTACCGGCGCAGCGGGCTCGGCGACCGGCTCACGGCCGTGGCCGGTTCCGCCGGGGCGTGAGCGGCACGTAGCCGAGGTCGACGGGCGCCGGCGGCAGCCCGCCGGCGGGTACCGCCGCCAGCAGCTCGGGGAGCCGCGGCGGCCACACCGGCTCCGCGTCGGCGGCGGCCAACTCCGCGGGCGACCACCAGCGCCAGCCCAGGATGCCGTCCGCGGCGTGCGCCTCGGTCAGGTCGCCGGCCGGGTCCCGGCGCGGGACGTGGGCCAGGAAGATGTCGTCCTGCTGGCGGACCGGCACGCCGGCCTGGGTGAAGTCGTGGGTCCACCTGCACAGCAGGGTGCCGTCGAGCGCGACGTCGGCCCAGCCGGTCTCCTCGCGCAGCTCGCGCGCGGCTGCCTGGAGCGGCGACTCGCCCGGTTCCAGACCGCCACCCGGTGGGACCCAGTGCGGGCCCAGCTCCGCGTCGTCGTGCCGGAGCAGGAACACCGCGCCGTCCGGGGCCACCAGCGCGACTCGGGCCGCCCGCCTGGGAGTTCTTCGCATGTGCCCATCCTCGCAGGCGGCCAGGCCGGGGCGTTCGCCGCGGTCGGCGAGCTTTCCCCCGGGCGCGATCCTGCGCCTACCGGAGCACCTGGCTGACGGTGTGTCATATTGCCGGGAACCCCCTCGAAGGAAGGCCCCTCATGAAGTTCGCGGTCATCGGCGGCACCGGTCTGATCGGTTCGCGGGTCGTCACGAAGCTGAACGCCGCCGGCCACGAGGCGGTGCCACACGGGCACTCCACCGGAATCGACGTCAGCAGCGGCCGGGGGCTCGACGAGGCGGTGGCGGGAGCCGACGTCATCGTGAACCTCACGAACTCCCCGACGTTCGACGAGGCCTCGCTGGCCTTCTTCCAGACCTCGATGGACCACCTGCTGGCCGCGGGGGAACGGGGCGGCGTCCGGCACTTCGTCATCCTGTCGATCGTCGGGGTCGACCAGGTGCCGGAGCTGGACTACTACCGGGCCAAGGCGCTCCAGGAGGACGTGCTCAGGGCCGGCCCGATCCCCTACTCGATCGTCCGGGCGACGCAGTTCATGGAGTTCGTCGACGCGGTCATGGATATGACGGCCGACGGCGACACCGTCCGGCTGCCGGCCACCCCGGTCCAGCCGATCGCCGCCGACGACGTGGCCCAGGCGGTGGCCGACGTGGCCGCCGGCCCTCCGCTGATGGGCATCCACAACGTCGCGGGGCCCGAGGTCTTCCCGCTCGACGAGCTGGGCCGGATCACCCTGTCCCACGCCTCCGACAACCGCGCCGTCGTCACCGATCCCACCGCCGGCATGTTCGCGGCCGTGAAGGGCGACGTCCTCACCGACCGGAACGCCCACCTCGCGCCCACCCGCTACGCCGACTGGCTCTCCTGAGCCGGCGGCTCAGCCGCCCACCGGGAACTCGTAGACCAGCCGGAAGCGGCTCGCGGGAACCGCGAGATCCGCCGTCTCCACCGCCCGGTCCCCGGCGTAGTAGGTGCGCTGTAGGGCCTGGATCCCGGCGCCGACCGCGATGCCGAGCCGCTCGGCCTCCTCTGGGGTGGCCGCGCGGCCGGTCACCGACTCCGTCGCCCGGTCCACCGTGACCCCGATGTGCGCCATCCGCGCCACCACCCCGTGGCCGGCCAGCGGGCCGGCCTCCGGGAGCACCACCGGGGTGCCGCCGGTCAGCGCCAGCGGCTCCCAACTGCTGGAGATCATGCCGGGCTCGCCGTCGCTCAGGAACGTGTAGTCGCTGCGCACCACCGGCGCCTCCGCCGCGAGGCCGAGCCGCTCCGCGATCTCCGGGGGCGCCGGCACCGTGGCGGACGCGCACTCCCGGCCGCCGCCCGCCGCCCGGCCGGTGCCGTCGTCCGGCACGTAGAGGCTGCCGCCGAGCCGCTCGTCGTGCCAGGACCGCACCACGGCCCGCCGGGCCGTCGGCCGCCGCACGAAGACGCCGCTGCCGGCCCGCCCGTGCACCAGGCCCTCGGCCATCAGCAGCCGCACCGCCGAGTTCGCCACGTTGGGACCCACGCCGTGCGCCTCGGCCAGCGCGGCCCTGGACGGCAGCCGCGCGCCCGGCGCCAGCGCGCCCTCGACGATCAGGCGGCGCAGCTCGGCCGCCACCCGCAGATAGGCCGGGGTCTCTGACATGGTGCCCCCATCAGATTGGTGTGACGAACGACACATGCGAGGGCCTGATGCAGCAGGCCGGTACCGCTCGGACAAGGCCAACTCGCGGTCGCGGCACGGTATTCCCGCGAACCCGAAACCTGATGCAACAGGTTCCGGAAAAAGGGTGCGGTACGTTCGGAAAGAAAGCGGAGTTCCGATTGTTCAGTGAATGGAACAGGCTTGACTGCGGACCGTGCCCCGGGGCACATTTCCCGATCACCGAGCCAGGTCGGGCGGTCGGCCTTTCCCCATTGACCGACCGCCCGACCTTCCCTCCGCACGCCTCGCGCCGAATGTGAAAGCACCATGACCCATACAGCCGCCGTACCGGACGACGAAGTCCACCTCGTCGTCGTCGGCGGCGGGCCACGCGGGCTCTCCGTGCTGGAACGGGTCGCCGCGCGCCTCGCGCGGCCGGGCGCCGGCCCCGCCCCCGAGCTGCGGATCACGCTCGTCGAGCCGCACCGGGCAGGGGCCGGGAAGGTGTGGCGCCCCGAGCAGCCCGCCGAGCTGCTGATGAACACCATGAGCGCCGACAACACCGTCTTCCCCGACGCCTCGGTGCGCCTCGACTCACCCGTGGAAACCGGCCCCACATTTCTGGGGTGGCTGCGCCGGATAGCCGGGGAAGGGCATCGGGATCCCGGCGCCGTCGAGTTCGCCAGGAGTTCCACGGAACGCGACTACGCGCCCCGCCGGGTCTACGGGGTATATCTCGTCGACGCCCTCGCCGCCGTGCGCTCGCGACTGCCCGTCCGGGTGCTGACGGATTCCGCCACCGCGGTCGCCGTCGCGGAGGACGGCCGGCACCTGGTGCGGCTGGCCGCCGGCCGCCGGCTCACCGCCACCGCCGTGGTGCTCGCCACCGGCCACCTCGACCAGCCGCCCGCGCCCACCGCCGCCGAGGGCCCCGCCGCCGAGGGCCCCGCCTGGCTGCCCGGCGGCCACCCCACCGACTTCGACCTGACCGCGCTCGCCCCCGGCGCCGAGGTCCTGCTCCGCGGCGGCGGCCTCAACGCCTACGACGTGCTGGCCCTGCTGACCGCCGGGCGCGGCGGCCGGTTCACCGCCGACGGCTATCTGCCGAGCGGCCGGGAGCCCCGGATCTGGATCACCACCAGGCGCGGCGTCCCCTTCCACGCCCGCGTCGACACCCCGGGCGTCCGCACCCCGGTCGCCCACCTGACGCCCGAGCGGGTCGCCGAGCTGGCCGCCCGCCCCCGCCTCGACTTCCGCGACGACGTCCTCCCGCTGCTCGTCGCCGACCTCGAACTCGCCTGGTACGAGCGGATACCCGGGGCCCGCGACGGCGCCGCCCCCGACCTGCCGGCCGCACTCCGCCTCGACCTCGACGCGCTCGCCGCCCCGCTCGCCGGCCGCCGGTTCGCCGACCCCGACCAGCTCCAGCACTGGTTCGCCGGCCACCTCGACGCCGACCTCGCGGCCGCCACCGACCCCGCGCTGCCGCCGGCCGCCGCCCTGGCCGTCGCGATGCGCCAGGCCAGGCCCGCCCTCAACCGGCTGCTCACCGCCGGCAACCTCACCGGCGAGTCCTACCGCCGCGACGTGCTCGGCCACCTCAACGGGCTGCTGAACTTCTTCTCCGCCGGGCCCCCGGCCCGCCGGGTGCGGGAGCTCCGCGCGCTCCACGAGGCCGGCGTCGTCCGCCTCCTCGGCCCCGCCACCCGCACCCCCGAAGGCGCCTGGGCCTCCACGGTCGCCGACCGCCTCACGGTCCGACCCGACGCCGTCGTCGACGCCTGGATCCCGCCGGTCGACGTCACCACCCCGGGACCCGGACTCGTCCGCGCCCTGCTCGCCGACGGCGTCGGCCGGCCGCACACCCTGCCCTCCGCCACCCCCGGCGGCCCGCCCCTGCCCACCGGCGCCCTGGACGCGCGGGCCCGCGACGGGCGGCTGCGATGTCCCGGCGGCGGTGTCCACCGCGGCCTCTTCGCCGTCGGAGTGCCCCTCGAAGGGGTGCGCTGGACCACCGCCATCGGCGCCCGACCGGGCACCGACGCCGCCTTCTTCCACGAGACCGACCAGGTCGCCGCCGAGGTGCTGGCCCGACTCGGCCACCCCGCCCGCGCCCCCCAGGAGACTCCGCAGTGACCGGAACGACCGCACAGAGCCCGAACGCCGCACCGCCCGCCGCGCACCCCGGCCACTGGCGGGAGTTCGGCCTGGCGCCGCACTCCACGCCCGCCGCCGATTCCGCCGCCGGCCACCAGACGGCCGGCTACCTCGACCTCACCGGCACCCCGGCCGAGCAGGGCCGCCAGCACGGCCGCGCCGCACGCGAGGCCATCGCCGCCAACATCGCCGCCGTCCGCCGCGACATCGCCGAACTCTGCGCCGACGACACCGCCCGCGCCCGCTACGAGGACTGCCTGGACGCCAACGCCGCGTTCGTCCGCGCCACCGACCCCGACCAGTACGCGGAACTGGCCGGCATCGCCGACGGCGCCGACGCCCCGCTCCGCGACGTCCTCGCCCTCAACCTGCCCGCCCACATGGTGCTCCGCTGGCTCCCCCAGGAGTGCAGCCAGCTGATCGTCGCCGGCGAGCACGCCGCCCCCGACACCTCGCTGCTCGCCAAGACCCGCGACATGGCGGGCAACTTCGTCGAGCACGTCGTGCTCCGCCGCCGCTACCCGGAAGGGCGCAGGCTCACCGAGGTCACCGTCGCCGGCAGCGTGCTGTGGCCGGGCAGCGGCATCAACGACGCCGGCGTCGCCATGTCCACCTCCGGCGTGTGGAGCCACCGCACCGACGTCGACTGGCGCGCCTCGGGCACCGGCTGGATCCTGATCAACTCGCACGACCTGCTGCGCCGCGCCGGCAGCGCCGCCGAGTTCGCCGAACTGCTCCGCGCCCAGCCCAGGATCAGCGGCCTCAACCTCGCCGTCGCCGACGCCGCGGGCGGCCGGCTCGCCCTGGAGGCCACCGCGGACGACGTCGTGGTCCGCGACCAGGCCGACCACCACGTGCTCACCAACCACTACGTCTGCGCCGCCACCGCCCCGCTCGCCCCCACCCCCGAGGAGAACGCCTCCACCTACCACCGCGACCTGGTGGCGGGCCGGGCCCTGGACGCGGCGCGCGGCATGACCCCGGGCGCGCTCGCCGAACTCCTCGCCGACCACGACGGCTACCCGCAGAACTCCCTCTGCCGCCACCAGGTCGCGGGCGCCGGCTCCGAGACCACCTACGCCTCGATCGCCGTCCTCCCCGCCGGCGCGTTCTACGTCACCCTCGGCAACCCCTGCGCCTCCGACCGCGCCGTCTTCGCGGAGGACGACCGATGAGCACACCCTCCCGCCGCGGCCTCTCCCGCCGTGGCTTCCTGGGCCTCGGCGGCGGCGCGCTGCTCGCCGGCACCCTCGCCGGCTGCCTCGGCTCCAACACCTCGGGCTCACGGGCCCGCGACTCCCGGGTGGTCATCGGCCTCTCCGCCGCCGTCACCACCCTCGACCCGATGAACACCACCTCGGTCGGCACCGACCTCTCCGTGCTGTCCTCCGTGTACTCGTCCCTGGTCACCCGCCGCCCCGACCTCTCCATCGGGCCCGACGCCGCCGCCTCCTGGGACCGCGTCGAACCCACCCGCTGGCGCTTCCACCTCGACGGGCGCGCCGCCTTCGCCGACGGCACCCCGCTCGACGCCGACGTCGTCGTCTGGAACGTCGAACGGCTGCTCAACGCCGACAACGCGCTGCGCATGACCTCCAACTTCCCGCTGCTGACCGGCGCCGAGCGGGTCGACGCGGGCACCGTCGACCTGGTCACCAGCGAGCCCGACGCCGACCTGCTCGGCGCGCTCTCCTTCCTCTACCTGCTCAGCCCCGCCTGGGCCGAGAGCCACACCCCCGCCACCGACACCATGGGCTCGGGCCCCTACGAGATCACCCGCTACAGCCCAGGCGGCATCGTCGAACTCCGCGCCCGCGACGACTACTGGGCCACCGCGCCCGCGGTCCGCCACGTCACCTACCGGATCACCCCCTCCGAGGCCGCCCGCGTCTCCGGGCTGCTCTCCGGCGAACTCGACCTCGTCGCCGGACTCGACCCCCAGGACCTCGACCGGCTCCGCACCGACCGCGAGCTCACCGTCCACCAGCTCGACACCACCCGGATGGCGTTCATCAAGCTCAACACCCTCACCGGACCCATGCGGGACCTGCGGGTGCGGCAGGCCGTCAACCACGCCGTCGACAAGCGGGCCATCACCGAGAGCCTGCTCAAGGGCACCGTCGAGCCGAGCCCGGGACAGCTCCTCACCACCGACTACGCCGGCTACGCGGAAGGGCTCACCGGCTACCCCTACGACCCGGCCCTGGCCAGGGAGCTGCTGCGCGAGGCCGGCTACGGCGACGGCAACCGGCTGCACGTCGAACTCACCGTCCCCACCGGCCAGTACGTCGCCGGCGACCTCATCGTGCAGGCCGTCGCCCAGCAGTTGAGCCAGGTCGGGATCCGCGCGGACATCAACAGCATCCCGTTCACCGTCTACATGCAGAAGTACCTGGTGGACCAGGACATGTCCGACATGCAGTACATCACGCAGGCCTGGCCCACCCTGGCCGCCGGCGGCCTCTACGGACTCTTCGTCGCCGACAGCCCCTACGCCTACTGGGACGACGCCGAGTTCACCGACGCCGTCACCGAGGCCCGCACCACCGAGGACCAGACGCGCCGCGACGAGCTCTACGCCACCGCCGCCCGCCGCGCCCGCGAACAGGCCCCGGTCCTCTTCCTCTTCCCGCAGCCCGGCATCCACGCCGCCGCCCGGGACCTGGAATGGCGGGCCCGCCCCGACGACTGGGTGCGCCCGGCCGAGATGTCCTGGAAGGGAGCCGCGTGATGGCCCGCTTCGTCCTGCGCCACCTCGGCCTGACCCTGGTCGCCGTCTGGGGCGCCCTGTCCGCCGTCTTCCTGGTGCTCCACTCCTCGGGCAACCCGGCCGTGATGATGGCGCCGGTCGGCGCCGACGAGGACCAGATCGCCCAGCTCAGCCACGCCCTCGGCTACGACCGGCCGCTGGCCGAGCAGTACGTCTCCTTCTTCGGCGACGTGCTCCGCGGCGACTTCCCGGACTCGCTCACCTTCCAGCAGTCCGCGCTCCACGTCGTCCTGGAACGGCTGCCCGCCACCCTCACCCTGGCCGGCACCGCGCTGCTGATCGCCTGCGTCGCCGCCGCGGCCGCCGGCTTCTGGTCCGGCTCCCGGGAGGGCGGCGGCGCCCGCCGCGAGTGGCCCATGTGGCTGGTGTTCCTCGCCCAGTCCGTGCCCGGCTTCTACATCGGCGTGCTGCTGGTGTGGATCTTCGGCGTCCAGCTGCGCTGGCTGCCCACCTCGGGCTCCGAGGGCGCGGGAGCCCTGCTGCTGCCCGCCCTCACCCTCGCCTGCGGCGTCACCCCGCCGCTCGCCCGGGTCTTCCGCAACAGCCTCCGCGGCGAACTCACCCGCCCCTACACCCGCACCGGCATCGCCCTCGGCATGTCACGCGCCCGGGTGCTGCGGCACGCCGCGCACGGCTCGATGCTGCCCACCATCACCATCCTCGGCCTGGAGGCCGGCGCGCTGCTCGGCGGCACCGTGATCATCGAGAGCGTCTTCTCCTGGCCCGGCGTCGGCCAACTGGTCATCACCGCCCTGCAGAACGAGGACTACCCGCTGGTGCTGGCCGACCTCACCTTCCTGATCACCGCCTTCGTCCTGGTCAACCTGATCGTCGACCTGCTGTACGGCCTGCTCGACCCGCGGGTGCGGCACGCGAGCGAGAGGAGCTGACCGATGCGGAACCGCACCTTCCCCCGGCTGAACGCCGGCACCGTGGGCGCCGCCGTCCTCGGCCTGATCGTCCTCGTCACCCTCCTCGCCCCCGTGCTCGCCCCCCACGACCCGCTCGCCCAGGACCTGGCCCACACCAACGCCGCCCCCGGCGAGCACGGCTACCTCCTCGGCACCGACCAGCTCGGCCGCGACCTGCTCAGCCGACTGCTCTACGGCGCCCGCACCCCGCTGCTCGTCGGCGTGCTCGCCGTGCTGTGCGGCGGCGTCTTCGGCACCGCCCTCGGGCTCGTCGCCGGCTTCGCCCGCGGCTGGCTCGACCAGCTGCTCTCCCGGCTCACCGACATCCAACT
This sequence comes from Streptomyces mayteni, assembly GCF_054783955.1. Lineage (NCBI taxonomy): Bacteria > Bacillati > Actinomycetota > Actinomycetes > Kitasatosporales > Streptomycetaceae > Streptomyces > Streptomyces mayteni. Next base: position 18,124 of record NZ_BAAGPR010000054.1, read on the forward strand.
CGCCCTGCCCTCCATCCTGCTGGCGCTGCTGGTGCTCTCCTTCGGCGGCCGGTCGACCGCCGTGCTCGTCCTCGTGATCGCCCTCACCGGCTGGCCCACCTACTTCCGTCTGGTCCGCTCCCGGGTGCTCTCGCTCCGCACCAGCGAGTACGTCGAGGCGTCCCTCACCCAGGGCGTGCCGGCCTGGCGGGTCGCCGTCCGCGACCTGCTGCCCGGGGTGCGCGGCCTGGTCGCCGTCACCGCCACCCTCGACCTGTCCAGGGCCGTCCTGATGGAGGCCGGCCTCAGCTACCTCGGGCTCGGCGCGCAGGCCCCCGAGGCCGACTGGGGTCTGATGGTCTCCGAAGGCCAGGGCCAACTGCTCAGCTCCTGGTGGATCGCCGTGCTGCCGGGGCTCTGCCTGGTCGTCCTGGTGATCTCCGCCAACCTGCTGGGCGAACGGCTGGCCCGCCGCCGGCGCGGCGCCCCCCACCTCCCGACAACCGCCACGAGGACCGTCTGACATGCTGCCCGACACCACCACCGTCAAGGCCCGCTGGGCCCGCGTCCAGGAGAACCTGCGCGCCGCGGACGTCGACGCGATGATCGTCCTCAAGCCGCAGAACACCTTCTACCTCTCCGGCTACACGCCGGTGATCTACTCCCACCCCGCGCTCGTCGTGCTGCCCGCCGAGGGCGACCCCGTCTTCGTGCTGCACGCGCTGCGCGCCCACTCCTCCCGCCGGGTCTCGCTGATCACCGACATCCGGCCCTACGGCCGGTGGGCCAAGGAGATCGGCCCCGACCACTGGTGGCAGGTGCTCGCCGACGTCCTCGCCGAACGCGGCCTGGCCGGCGGCCGGATCGGCATCGAGGGCGAGTTCCTCCCGCACAACCACCTCACCAGGTTCGCCGAGACCCTGCCGGAGGCCACCTTCGTCGACGCCGGCCAGGCCCTGATGCGGGCCCGCTACGTCAAGGACGCCGCCGAGCTCGAGTCGCTGCGGGTCGCCGCCGCCGTCGCCGACGCCGGCATGGACGCGGTGCTCGCCGCCGTCGCCGAGCGGCGCAGCGAGGTCGAGGTCTCGGCCGCCGCGATGCGCGCCATGCAGGACACCTGGGCCACCAGGTACCCCGACCGGATCGCGATCGACTTCGGCAACCTGGAGGGCGGCGTCTTCAACTCCCTCTGGGCCTACTCCCTGGTCGGCGACCGGGTCCCGATGAACTCCGCCCCGCCGACCGACCGCCGCCCGGTCGACGGCGAGATCCAGTGGACCGTCATCTGGACCGCGATCGACGGCATGCACACCGAGAACGAGCGCTCCGTCGCCGTCGGCCCCCTGAACGCCGAACGCCAGGCCGCGTTCGAGTCGCTGCTCGCCATCACCGAGGACGTCAAGCCCTCCCTGCGGCCGGGCCTCAGCTGCGCCGACGTCTACGAGGCGGCGCGCGCCGCCTACCAGCGGCACGGCTACGGCGACTACCTGCCGGGCCGCATCGGCCACGGCCTCGGCCTCGGCCCGCACGAGCAGCCGAGCCTCGGCCCCACCGACGACCTGGTCCTGGCCCCCGGCATGGTGCTGACCATCGAACCGAACCTCCGGATCCCCAGCTTCGGCGGCCTCCAACACTCCGACAGCATCGTGATCACCGAGACCGGCTTCGAGTACCTGACCACCACCCGCCGCGACCTGATCCAGGTCTGACCGCACCGGGAGCGCTGACATGTCACTGTTGTCCGTCTCGAACCTCACGGTCTCCTTCGGGGGGCGCCCCGCGGTCCGCGACGTCTCCTGGGAGATCGGCCCCGGCGAGATCGTCGGCCTGGTCGGCGAGTCCGGATCCGGCAAGAGCGCCACCGGCCTCGCCGTCCTCGGCCTGCACGACCCCCGTACCACGTCCGTCACCGGCTCCGTCACCCTGGACGGCCAGGAGCTGGTGGGCGCCGACGAGAAGACCCTGCGGACGATACGCGGCCGGCGGGTCGCGATGATCTTCCAGGACGCGCTCGACGCCCTCAACCCGTACCGCCGGGTCGGCGAACAGATCGCCGAGGCGTACCGGCTGCACCACGCCGACGCCGACCGCGCGGTGGCCCGCGCGCGGGCCGTCGACCTGCTGGCCCGGGTCGGCATCGACCACCCCGAGCAGCGGGCCCGCCAGTACCCGCACCAGTTCTCCGGCGGCATGCGGCAGCGCGTGATGATCGCGCTCGCCCTCGTCAACGAGCCGGAACTGATCATCGCCGACGAGCCGACGACGGCCCTCGACGCGACCGTCCAGGCCCAGGTGCTGGACCAACTCGTCGAACTCCAGCGGGAGACGGGCATCGCCGTCGTCCTGATCACCCACGACTTCGGCGTGGTGGAGCAGGTCTGCGGCCGCGTCGTCGTGATGTACCGCGGCCGGGTCGTCGAACAGGGCCCCACGGACCGGGTGCTGACCGCCGGCACCCACCCCTACACCCGCGCCCTGGTCGCCTCCGTCCCCCGCCCCGACGACGAACCGGGCACCCGCCTCCCCACCGTCCCCGAGGTCGTCACCAGCCTCATCGGCCCCATCGACGAGGAGTCCCTCTCCGACCCCGCCCTGACCGTCACCGACGGCGGCGGAGCCGCCGTGCCGCGGCCCATCGCCGCCGGCGAGGCCGCCGTGCCGGCGGACAGAGCCGCTGACGCGGCGGTACCGGCCGACGGCGAAGCCGGTCCGGCTGGCGCCGAGGTCGGTGGGCCGACGGCGACGGTCACAGCCGCACCGGGCGGCAGCGCGGCTGCGGTGGCGTCTGCGGGTGACCGCGTCGTTACGGCCGATCAGTCGGAAGCCGCGGCCTCCCGCACCGAGGGCGGCCGTGATGCCGCCACCGGCGCCGTGGCCGCCGTGCCGGCGGCTGATCCGGGGCTCGCGGCGGCTGCTGCCCAGCCCGCCGCGCCCACGGTCGGCCGGGGGACCGGGCCGTAGGCCACCGGCGGCGGAGCCGCCGTGCCCGTGCCGCGTGCCTCCGGGGGCGAAGCCGCCTCGGCGGCAGCTCCGCTGCTCGTCGTCAGGGATCTGACGGTCTCCTACCCCGGCCGGCTCGGCCGGCGGCAGGTGCGGGTACGGGGGGTGTCGTTCGAGATCGCCGCGGGGGAGACGTTCGGGCTCGTGGGGGAGTCGGGGTCCGGGAAGAGCACCATCTCGCGGGTGCTGCTCGGGCTGCGGCGGGCCGATTCGGGGGCCGTGCTGCTGGACGGCGAGGACGTCACGCACGCGTCCCGCCGCGCGCGGCGGCGGCTCGCGCCGAAGGTGCAGATGGTGTTCCAGGACCCGTACGGGTCCCTCAACCCCGATCGCCGGATCGGCGACACCGTCGGTGCCGGGCTGTTGTTCCACACCGAGCTGACCCGCGCCGAACGGCGCGCCCGTGTGGCCGAGTTGCTGGCCGAGGTCGGGCTCGACCCGGCGCTGGCCGTCGCCTACCCGGAGGAGCTCTCCGGCGGTATGCGGCAACGCGTCGGCATCGCCCGCGCGTTGGCGCTCGAACCGCGGCTGCTGGTGGCCGACGAGCCCGTCTCGGCGCTCGACGTGTCCGTGCAGGCGCAGGTGCTCAACCTGCTCACCGAGCTCCAGCGGAGTCGCGGCCTCGCCATGCTGTTCATCTCCCACGACCTCACCGTCGTCCGGCACATGAGCAGCCGCATCGCCGTGCTCCGCGCCGGTGAGATCGTCGAGGCCGGCGACCGCGACCGGATCATGGAGCGACCGGAGAGCGACTACACCAGGGCCCTGCTCGCCGCCGGCCTGTCCGCCCGCCGGGCCGCCTAGGGAGAGGGAAACCCGTGTACGACGTCATCGACCGGCTCGCCGGCGACCTCCCCGAGGTCGCCCGGCTGCGGGCGCTGCGCCCGCGCCTCGTGGAGCTCCAACAGCGCGCCCACGACGTGCTGTTCGGCGCCGCGGCGACCGAGCCGGCCGAGTTGCGGGCCGCCGCCCGCGCCGTGGCCGCGGCCGGCCGGCACCCGGCCGCGCTCGGGCAGTACGCCGGCCGGGAGGCGGACGGGCCCCGTGCGGCGGCGGCCGTCGCGCACGCCCGGCTGCTCACCCACCGCCCCGCCGCCGCCTCGGCGGCGGACATCGACGAGCTGCGCGCGGCCGGCTTCGGCGAAGCCGAGATCGTCACGCTCTCCCAGGGCATCGCCTTCGTCAACCAGCAGCTCCAACTCGCCGCAGGTCTAAGGCTGCTGGCCACCGGCGAGCCCGCCACCGGCGAGCCCGCGGCCGGCGCGCCGCCCACCCTCGCCGGCGGCCCGCACTTCACCACCGGGGTGCTGACCTGGCACCCCACCGTCCGCCCCATCCCCGTCGCGGAGTTGACCGCCGAGCACCACCGCGCGCTCGCCGGCAAGCGCCCCGACAGCCCCTACTTCCGCACCCTCGGCCACGACCTGGCGATCCTCGCCGAGCGCACCGCCATCGATCTGGCGGCCTTCGCCTCCGAGGGCGGCCTGCCCCGCGGCGAGCGTGAACTCGCGGCCACCGCCGTCTCGTTGTACAACGGCTGCGTGTACTGCGTCTCCGTGCACGCCAGGCTCGCCGCCCGGCACGGCCTCGACCGGGCCGCCGTCGCCCGGCTGCTCGCCCACGGCTCGGACGCCGTCGTCGGCCGCCGCGCCAGCCTGGTGGTCCGGCTGGCCGCCGGGCTCGCGCCGGTGCCGACCACCGCCAGCTGGGCCGAGGTCGCCGACCTCCGCGACGCCGGCCTGACCGATCTGGAGCTGGTCGACCTGGTGCACTGCGCCGCCTTCTTCGCCTGGGCCAACCGGCTGATGCTCAGCCTCGGCAGCCACCACGAGCCGGCCGCACCATGACCCGACACCCGCACAGCTCGCACTACGGCACCTTCCACGCCGCCCACCACCCGGCCGACGACCGGCTCACGGTGCGGCCCGACCCGGGCGACCCCGAGCCCTCGCCGCTGCTCGGCAACCTGCCGGGGTTCACCAGGGCCCGCGTCGATCGCCCGTACGTCAGGCGCGGTTGGCTCACCGAAGGCCCAGGACCCGACGAGCGGCGCGGCCGGGACGCCTTCGTGCCCGTCGAGTGGGACGAGGTCATCCCGCTGCTGGCCGGCGAGTTGGACCGGGTGCGCGTCGAACACGGCAACTCCGCCATCTTCGGCGGCTCCTACGGCTGGGGCAGCGCCGGCCGCTTCCACCACGCCCAGAGCCAGGTGCACCGGTTCCTCAACCACCTCGGCGGCTACACCCGTTCGGTCAACACCTACAGCCTGGGCGCCTCCCGCAACCTGCTCTGCCACGTCGTCGGCGACGACCGGTCGATCGTCGAACCCACCACCTACCAGGTGCTGGCGGAGCACACCGAGCTCTTCGTCTGCTTCGGCGGCATGCCGGCCAAGAACTCCCAGGTCAACTCAGGCGGCGTCAGCCGCCACACCGCTGCCGGGCAACTCCGCGCCGCCCGCGACCGCGGTGCCCGCTTCGTGCTGGTCAGCCCGCTCCGCGACGACCTGGCCGAGGATCTCGACGCCGAGTGGATCGCCCCGCTGCCCGGCACCGACACCGCCCTGCTGCTGGCCCTGGCGTACGTCCTGCTGGTCGAGCGCCGCTACGACGTCGCGTTCTGCGCGAGCCACGTCACCGGGTTCGACGTGTTCCGCGACTACGTGCTCGGCGGCCGGGACGGCGTGCCCAAGACCCCCGCCTGGGCGGCTGCCGTCTGCGGGATCCCCGCCGACCGCATCGCCCCGCTGGCCCGCGAGATGGCGGCCCACCGCACCCTGGTCTCGCTCAGCTGGTCGCTGCAACGCGCCCACCGCGGCGAGCAGCCGATCTGGGCCGGCATCGCGCTGGCCGCCCTGCTCGGCCAGATCGGCCTGCCGGGCGGCGGCTTCGGCCACGGCTACGGCGCCACCGCCGGCACCGGCGCCGGGCTGCTGCCCTACGGGCTGCCCACCCTCCCGCAGGGCACCAACCGGGTCCCCGACTTCATCCCGGTGGCCCGTATCGCCGACCTGCTGCTCCACCCGGGCGACACCTACGAGTACGACGGCCAGCGGCTGACGTACCCGGACACCCGCCTCGTCTACTGGACGGGCGGCAACCCGTTCCACCACCACCAGGACCTCGCCAGGCTGCGCCGCGCCTTCACCCGCCCCGACACGGTCGTCGTGCACGAGCCGTTCTGGACCGCCACCGCCCGGCACGCCGACATCGTGCTGCCCGCCACCACCACCCTGGAGCGCGAGGACCTGGGCGCCGCCCGCCAGGACCCGGTGCTGGTCGCCATGCACCGGGTCGCCGCGCCGCGCGGCCAGGCCCGCGACGACTACGCGATCTTCGCCGACCTGGCCCACGAGCTGGGCGTCGGCGCCGAGTTCACCGAGGGCAGGACCGCTCGGGAGTGGCTGGCCCACCTCTACGAGGGCTGGCGCGCCGACCTGCCGCCCGAGCACCGGCCCCCCGAGGACTTCGCCGCGTTCTGGCGCGCCGGTCGCGTCACGCTGACCGGCCGGCGCATCCGGCACACCCTCTACGAACGCTTCCGCGCCGAGCCCGAGCGCCACCCGCTGGCCACCCCGTCAGGACGGATCGAGCTGTACTCGGCCACGGTCGCCTCGTTCGGCTACGACGACTGCCCAGGCCACCCCGCCTGGCTGCCGCCGCCCGCGCCGGACCCGGAGTTCCCGCTGCACCTGGTCGCCAACAACCCGGCCACCCGGCTGCACAGCCAGCTGGACCACGGCCCGCACAGCGCCGCCGCCAAGATCGACGGGCGCGAGCCGGTCCGCGTCCACCCGGACGACGCGGCCGCGCTCGGCCTGGCCGCCGGCGAGGTGGTCAGGCTGCGCAGCGCCGTCGGCTCCTGCCTGGCCGCCGTCGTGCTGAGCGACGCGCTGCGGCCCGGCGTGGTCCAACTCGCCACCGGCGCCTGGTTCGACGACTCGGCGCCCGCCGTCGCCACCTGCGTACACGGCAACCCCAACGCGCTCACCACCGACGTCGGCACCTCCCGGCTCGCCCAGGGCTGCACCGGGCAGCACGCCCGGGTCGCCGTCGAACGGCTGACGGCCCCACCGCCGCCGGTGCGGGCCCACGAGCCGCCGCCGATCGCGAGCCGCTGAACGCGCGCCCCGGCACCGATGAGTTCGGCCCCCGCCCCCGGTCCACCCCTTCGACGGCCATGACCGACAGGCGCGAAGGAGCCCACCATGCCGGAGATCACCACCCAGAAGATCAGCCCCTGCCTCTGGTACGACGACCAGGCCCAGGAGGCCGCCGAGTTCTACGTCTCGCTCTTCCCCGACTCCCGGGTGGTCGACGTGACGCGGCGCAACGAGGCGGGCCCCGGCGAGCCCGGCACCGTCCTCACGGTCACCTTCGAGCTGGCCGGCTCGCGGTTCGTCGCCCTCAACGGCGGCCCCCAGTTCACCTTCAGCGAGGCCATCTCGCTCCAGGTCGACTGCGCCGACCAGGCCGAGGTCGACGAGCTGTGGGCGAAGCTCACCGCCGACGGCGGCGAGGAGGGGCCCTGCGGCTGGCTCAAGGACCGGTTCGGCCTGTCCTGGCAGATCGTGCCCAGGCGGTTCATGGAGCTCTTCACCTCGTCCGACACCGCGGGGGCCACCGCCGCCACCAAGGCGATGTACGGCATGAAGAAGCTGGACGTCGCGGCCCTGGAGGCGGCCTACCAGGCGGCCGCCACGTCTTGACCGCGCCCCCGCCGCGACCTAGCGTTTCCCACGAGCAGGTTAACTACCGTTCAGTCACTTAGGTGGGCGGGAAGCGCCACATGGAGAACGCACCGCCGCCCGGCGCCGGCGGCCCGCTGGCCGGGGTGAGGGTCGTGGAGCTGGCCGGCATCGGCCCCGGGCCGTTCGCCGGCATGCTGCTGGCCGACCTCGGTGCCGACGTGGTGCGCGTCGACCGGCCCGGCGGCGCCGGCCACGGCGTCGAGCCGGCCCACGACCTCACCCACCGCAACAAGCGCTCCGTCCTCGTCGACCTGAAGGCCCGGGAAGGGCCCGCCCAGGTCCTGGAACTCGCCGCCAGGGCCGACGTGTTGATCGAGGGCTTCCGGCCGGGCGTGGCCGAGCGGCTCGGCGTCGGCCCCGAGGTCTGCCTGGCCCGCAACCCGCGGCTGGTCTACGGCCGGATGACGGGCTGGGGCCAGGAAGGGCCGCTGGCCGACCGGGCAGGACACGACATCGGCTACCTCGCGGTCGCCGGCGTGCTCGGCATGACCGGGCCGCCAGGCGGCCCGCCGGCCCCGCCGGCCAACCTCCTCGGCGACTTCGCCGGTGGCTCCCTCTACCTGGTGGTCGGCGTGCTCGCCGCCCTGCACCACGCCCGCGCCACCGGCGTCGGCCAGGTGGTGGACGCCGCCATCGTGGACGGCGCCGCCCACCTCACCACCATGATCGTCGGCCTGCTCGGCGCCGGCGCCTGGCAGGACAGACCAGGCGTCAACCTGCTGGACGGCGGCTGCCCCTACTACGCCGCCTACCGCACCGCCGACGACCGCTGGATGGCCGTCGGCGCCCTCGAACCCCGCTTCTACGCCGAGTTCGCCACCCGGCTCGGCCTGCCGCCCGACGCGCCGGACCGGGACGACCCGACCCGCTGGCCCGAGCTGCGCGCCCTGATCGCCGCCCGCTTCGCCACCAGGACCAGGGACGAGTGGGCGGCCGTCTTCGCAGAGGGCGACGCCTGCGCCGCGCCCGTCCTCTCACTGACCGAGGCCGCCGCCCACCCCCACGCGGCGGCCCGCGGCAGCCACCTCCCGGACGGCCGGGGCGGGCGGCAGCCGGCCCCCGCGCCCCGCTTCTCCGCCACCCCGGGATCGCTGCGCCGCCCGCCCCCGCTGCCGGGAGAGCACGCCGCGGAGATCGCCCGCGACTGGCGGCTGCCGCAACCCGATCCGACACCCGATCCGACCGAAGGGCCCCGACCGTGACCACCGACGCCTACGTCTACGACGCCATCCGCACCCCGCGCGGGCGCGGCAAGGCCAACGGCTCGCTCCACGGCACCAAGCCGGTCGACCTGGTCACCGGCCTGATCGGCGAACTGCTGCGCCGCTTCCCGGGGCTCGACCCGGCGGCCGTCGACGACGTGGTGCTCGGCGTCGTCAGCCCGGTCGGCGACCAGGGCTCCGACATCGCCAGGATCGCCGCGCTGGCCGCCGGACTGCCGCACACCGTGGCCGGGGTACAGGAGAACCGCTTCTGCGCCTCCGGGCTCGAAGCCGTCAACCTGGCCGCCGCCAAGGTACGTTCCGGCTGGGAGGACCTAGTAATGGCCGGCGGCGTGGAGTCGATGTCCCGGGTGCCGATCGGCTCCGACGGCGGCGCCTGGTTCCTCGACCCGGAGACGAGCCGGGCCACCGGCTACGTCCCGCAGGGCGTCGGCGCCGACCTGATCGCCACCATCGAGGGCTTCGGCCGGCGGGACGTCGACGCCTACGCCGCCGAGTCGCAGGCCAGGGCCGTCGCCGCCTGGAAGGCCGGCCACTTCGACCGCTCCGTGGTCCCCGTCGTCGACCGCTCGGGCGTCCCGGTCCTGGAGCGCGACGAACACCTCAGGCCCGGCACCACCGCCGACAGCCTCGCCGCGCTCAAGCCCTCGTTCGCCGCCCTCGGCGAGGCCGGCGGCTTCGACGCCCTCGCGCTGCGCAAGTACCACTGGCTGGAGCGGATCGACCACGTCCACCACGCGGGCAACTCCTCGGGCATCGTGGACGGCGCGGCGCTCACCCTGATCGGCAGCCGCGCCGCCGGCGAGCGGTTCGGCATGACGCCACGCGCCCGGATCGTCTCCGCCGCGGTCTCCGGCGCCGACCCCACCATCATGCTCACCGGACCCGCCCCCGCCACCCGCAAGGCCCTAGCGAGGGCCGGGCTCACCATGGACGACATCGACCTGATCGAGATCAACGAGGCGTTCGCCGCCGTGGTGCTGCGCTTCATGCGCGAGTTCGGCCTCGGCCCCGACCGGGTCAACGTCAACGGCGGCGCCATCGCCATGGGCCACCCGCTCGGCGCCACCGGCGCCATGATCCTGGGCACCCTCGTCGACGAGCTGGAGCGGCGCGAGCTGCGCCGCGGTCTGGTCACCCTGTGCGTCGGCGGCGGCATGGGCATCGCCACCGTCGTCGAACGTGTCTGAAACCGGCCGCCCCGCCCGCGACCGGGCCCGCCACCGTCATCCGAGACTGGAGCCACCCGCCATGGCCAGCCCCACCGCCCCCGGCCCGATCCGCTGGGAACAGAACGCCGACGGCATCGTCACCCTGCTGCTCGACGCGCCGGGACGGTCGGCCAACACCGCCGACGCCGCGTTCACCGCCGCCCTCGCCGAGGCCGTCGACCGCCTGGAGCGCGAGCGGGACGGTGCCGGGCTGACCGGCGTCGTCGTCACCTCGGCCAAGCGGACCTTCCTGGCCGGCGCCGACCTCCGCGAACTGAGCACCGTCACCCGCGAGCGGGCCGCCGACCTCCTCGCCGCCAACCTCGCCGTCAAGCGCACCCTGCGCCGCCTGGAGACGCTGGGCCGCCCGGTGGTCGCCGCCCTCAACGGCACCGCGCTCGGCGGCGGTTACGAGCTGGCCCTGGCCTGCCACCACCGGATCGCCCTGGACACACCGGAGTCCAGGATCGGCCTCCCCGAGGTCACCCTCGGCCTGCTGCCCGGCGGCGGCGGGGTCACCCGGACCGTGCGGCTGCTCGGCCTGGCCGGCGCGCTGCCGGACGTGCTGCTCGCCGGCCGCCGGCACACCGCCCGCGCGGCGCTGGCCGCCGGCCTGGTCGACGAACTCGCCGACACTTCGGAGGAGTTGCTGGCCCAGGCCCGCGCCTTCGTCCGCGCCAACCCCGACGCCCGCCAGCCCTGGGACACCAAGGGTCACCGGATCCCCGGCGGCCTGCCGGGCGACCGCGCCCTCGCGCCCCAACTCATCGCCTTCCCCGCCCAGTTGGAGCAACGGCTGGGCGGCGCGCCGTTCCCGGCGCCGCGCGCCATCCTGGCCGCCGCCGTCGAGGGCGCCCAGGTCGACCTGGAGACCGCGCTCGTCGTCGAGGGCCGCCACTTCACCGAGCTGGTCACCGGCCAGACCGCCAAGAACATGATCCAGGGCTACTTCTTCGACCTGCGCGCGGTCACCTCGGCCGGCGGCGCCGCACGGCCCAAGAACCCGGTCCTGATCGGCGTGCTCGGCGCCGGGGAGCCGGCCGCCGCCCTCGCCCGGGCCTGCGCCGACGCCGGCCTCGACGTCGTGGCCACCACCGAGGCGCGGGAGGTGGCCGGCTGCGACCTGGTCGTCGAGGCCGCCCCTGACGACCTCGCCGTCAAGCAGAAGGCGCTCACGGAGCTCGAGGACGTCCTCGCCCCCGACGCGCCGCTCTGCACCGCCACGGCCACCCTGCCCCTGGCCGCGATCGCCGAGGGCGCGCGCCACCCCGACCGCCTGGTCGGGCTGCGGCTCCCGCCGGCCGCCGAGCCGATGCCGCTGGCGGAGATCGCGCGCGGCGCGGCCGCCGACGAGGCCGCGCTCGCCGCCCTGCGCGAGCTGGCCGCCGCGCTCGGCGCCGCGCCCATCGTCGTCGACGGCGACTACACCCTGCGCCTCACCGGCCGTTACCTCGACGAGGGCGCCGCGATGGTCGGCGCCGGCATCGCCCCCGCCACCGTCGAACAGGCCGCCGCCCAGGCCGGCTTCAGGACCGGGCCGCTCGCCCTGCTCGACGAGCTCTCGCTGCCGCTCGCCCGCCGGCTCCGCCGCGCGGCCGGCCGACCGCGCCCGCCGCACCCCGGGGACGCCGTCATCGACCGGATGATCGACGCGTTCGACCGCCAGGGGCGCGCCGCCGGCGCCGGCTTCTACGACCACCCGGATGGGGGGCGCGCGGGGCTGTGGCCGGGCCTGCGGGAGCACTTCGCCTCCCCAGGCGCCGCCCCGGCCGACCTCACCGAGCTCGGCGAGCGGCTGCTGTTCGCCGTCGCCCTGGACGCCGTGCGCTGCCTGGACGAGGGCGTGCTCGGCTCCGCCGCGGAGGCCAACGTCGGCTCGCTGCTCGGCGCCGGCTTCCCAGGATGGACCGGTGGCGCCCTCCGGTTCGCCGACGGCCACGCCGACGGCCTGCCCGGATTCGCCGCCCGGGCGGCGGAGTTGCGCGAGGCCCACGGCGAACGCTTCGCCCCACCACCGCTGTTGACGGCGAAGGCGGCGCGCGGCGAGACCTTCGCGGGTGGCTGAACCCCGTCGGGCCGTCCCGAGGCGATCTTGTCGCTCCCCGGGGGCGGGCGTACGGTCAGTCGATATCGAACACGTGAGTTCGTAGTCGACGCACCGGCCCCATGGGGAAGGGAACGTTGGGTGAACATCAACGAAGCCCGGGTGAAGTTCCACGACTTGCGCAACAAGGACGACGGCGTGTCGAGCGTGGAGCTCGACCGGATCTGGACCTGTCTCGACGCGGTGCCGGCCAAGGACATCCTGGGCCGCTGGAAGGGCCAGGGGTTCGCCACCGGCCACGGGCTCTACCAGCGGCTGGTCGCCATCCGCTGGTTCGGCAAGACCTTCAACTCGGTCACCGACGCCAAGCCCCTCATCTGCTATGGCGAGAACGGTGAGTTGTTCTCCAACGTCGCGCTCGGCCAGGGCGAGGCCAGCCTGTGGAACATGGAGTTCAGGGGCGAGGTGACGGCCACCATGGTCTACGACGGGCGGCCCGACCTCGACCACTTCAAACGGGTCGATGACACGACCCTGATGGGGATCATGAACGGCAAATCCGAGCTGGTCCTGCACAATGGCGAGCACTTCTACTTCCTGCTGGAACGAGTCTGAGGCTGCTGAGGAGTCCGCGATGCGGATAACGGCCGCGGTGTCGCGGGCCGCGGGGGCCGGGTTCACCCTGGAGACGGTCGAACTCGACCCGCCGCGCGCGGACGAGATCCTGGTCCGGATCGCGGCCGGCGGTCTCTGCCACACCGACCTGGCCATCAGGTCGGCCATCACGCCGGAACACGGCCCGGTCGTCCTCGGCCACGAGGGCGCCGGCGTGGTGGAGGAGGTCGGCGACGCGGTCTCCGGGGTCCGGCCAGGGGACCGCGTCATCCTCAGCTACCGCAGCTGCCGCCGCTGCGGCCGGTGCCTGGCCGGCCGCCCGGCCTACTGCGAGCAGAGCATGCGGCTGAACAACTCGGGCCGGCGCGCGGACGGTTCGGCCACCATGCGGCAGGCCGGGGCGCCGGTGGCCGGCTCCTTCTTCGGCCAGTCCAGCTTCGCCACCCACGCCCTGGCCTCCACGGACAACGTGGTGGTCGTGGCCGACGAGGACGCCGACCTGGCCACCGTGGCCCCGCTCGGCTGCGGCTTCCAGACCGGCGCCGGCGCCGTCCTCAACGTGCTGCGTCCCGGCCAGGACGCCAGGTTCGCCGTCTACGGCGCGGGCGGCGTCGGCCTGTCCGCGCTGCTCGCCGCGAAGGCGGCCGGCGCCGCCACCACGGTGGTGGTCGAACCGGTCGCCGCCCGCCGCGAGTTGGCCGGCCGCCTCGGCGCCACCGCCGTCATCGACCCGACGGAAGGCGACGTGGTGGCGGCCGTCCGCGAGGCCACCGGCGGCGGCCCGAGCCACGCGCTCGACACCACCGGCATCCCCTCCGTCGTCGCCGACGCCGTCCGCGCCCTGGCCCCCACCGGCACCCTGGTCGTGGTCGGCCTCGGCGCGGCCGAACTCACCCTGGACCTCCAGGACCTGATGCTCAACGGCAAGGCCGTACGCGGCTGCATAGAGGGCGACGCCGTGCCGCAGCGCTTCATCCCCGAACTCCTCGACCTGCACGCCGCCGGCCGCTTCCCGGTCCAGGAGCTGATCACCACCTACTCCTTCACGGACATCAACCGCGCCGTCGCCGACCAACGCGCCGGCCGCGCGGTCAAACCCGTGCTGGTGTGGTGACCCCGGATCAGACCCGCGCCTCCGGCAGCCGGTCCAGGATGGTCGTCACCGTCTCCTCCGGCGTCTGCCCCGAGGTGTCGAGCCACAGCCCGAGGCGCGGGGTCTCCTCGCGCAGCGAACGGTCCAACTCGGCGACCGTCCAGGCGCCGTAGCCCGTCTTCTGCCGCCCCGCCTCGCGCCGCGCCACCGCTGCCCGGTCCGGCGCGAGCACCACGAGGTGGCGGGGCCGTGTCGTGATGAACCCGAGGTAGTCGGTCAGCACGCCGCCGAGCACCACGTCCTGCACCACCGCCGTCCAGCCGGCCGCCGCGTACCCGTCGGCCACGCCCGCCGCCAGCCGGTACCGCAACAGGAGTTGCCGCCACGCCTCGGCCGACTCGCCGGGCGCCATCTCGGCCCGCCCGGAGACCATCATCCGCCGGAACACGTCCCCCCGCACGTGCGCCGCCCTCGGCAACCGCTCGGCGACCAGCTGCGCCACGGTCGACTTCCCGGCCGCCATGACGCCGGTGACGAGGACCACGGAGGGGCCCGGGTCCGGCGTGCTCTGGTTCATGGGGGAGAAGGTGCCATACCCGGCGCCGCCGGGGACACCGGGTTTTGGCCCGGCTCCGCCGGGCTACGGCAGGGCCACGGCCAGTTTGCCGAGGGCGCCGGCGGTGAAGTCGGTGAAGGCCTGGGTGCCCTCGGCGAGGGAGTAGGTGCGGGTGATGGGGACCCGGATCAGTCCTGAGGCGACGTCGGCGGCCAGGCGGTCGAGGGTCGCGGCGTCGGGGGAGGCCACCACCTCGGTGACCGCGAAGCCGCGGCCGGCGGCCTGTACCGGGCCGAAGCCGAGGGTGGAGGCCATCCGGCCGCCGGCGGTGACCAGTTCGGCCAGGATCTCGCCGTTGCCGGCGAAGTGCAGGGCCGCCGAGACGCCGTTCGGCGCCAGCGGGCGCACCTGGGCGAGCAGGTCGCCGCCGTGGTCGACGAGCCGCACCCGGTCGCCGCCGAGCTCGCGGACGAAGTCGGCCTGCCGTCCTGGCCGGGCCGTGGCGATCACGTCGGCGCCCGCCGACAGCGCGTACTGGAGGGCGAACGCGCCCACCCCGCCGGTCGCGCCGGAGATCAGCACGAGGTCGCCGGGCGCGGGCCCGACGGCCTCGATCGCGTCGAGCGCGGCCGTGCCCGCGAGGCCGAGCGCGCCGGCGTCGGTCGGGGTGACCCCGGCCGGGATCCTGGCCACCCCGAACTCCTCGGCGACCGTGACGTACTCGGCCAGCGATCCGGTGCCGGGGAAAGTGCCGGTGACCACGCCGAAGACGGCCTCGCCGACCGAGAACCTGCCGACCCGCTCGCCGATCGCGTCGACCGTGCCGGCGAAGTCCTTGCCGAGCACGAAGGGGAAGTCCGGCGGCGGGTGCGGGACCAGGCCGCCCGCCACCGCGGCGTCGTAGCCGTTGATCGAGGAGGCCGCCACCCGCACCAGGAGTTCGCCGGCCGCCGGGGAGGGATCCGGCAGCTCGGACGGCAGGGGCGTGCCGGGGATCTCGTACATCGTCAGGGCGCGCATCGTCGTGGAGGCTATGCGAAGCGGGCCGGTGGCCCGGCGCACCACACAGCCCGCGCGCACCATGACCGGCCATTCGGACGACGTTCGTCGGACGATAGGCTCGCTGGTCATGGAGTATCGACACCTTGGCCGTAGCGGCCTGCTGATCAGCGAGATCGCCTACGGCAACTGGCTCACCCACGGATCCCAGGTCGAGGAGGAGGCGGCCACCGCCTGCGTCCGCGCGGCCCTCGACGCCGGGATCACCACCTTCGACACCGCCGACGTCTACGCCGAGACCCGCGCCGAGTCGGTGCTCGGCCGCGCGCTGAAGGGCGAGCGCCGCGAGGGTCTGGAGATCTTCACCAAGGTCTTCTGGCCGACCGGACCCGGTCGCAACGACCGCGGCCTGTCGCGGAAGCACATCATGGAGTCGATCGACAACTCGCTGCGCCGGCTCCAGACCGACTACGTCGATCTCTACCAGGCCCACCGTTACGACCGGTTCACCCCGCTCGAGGAGACCATGTCGGCGTTCGCCGACGTCGTCCACTCGGGCAAGGCCCACTACATAGGCGTCTCCGAGTGGCCGGCCGAGCAGATCCGGCGGGCGCACGCGCTCGCCACCGAGCTGCGGATTCCGCTGGTGTCGAGCCAGCCGCAGTACTCGATGCTGTGGCGGGTCATCGAGCGCGACGTGGTGCCGACGTCCGAGGAACTGGGCATCGGCCAGATCGTCTGGTCGCCGATCGCCCAGGGCGTGCTGACCGGCAAGTACCTGCCCGGCCAGGACGCCCCGGAGGGCTCGCGCGCCACGGACGGCAAGGGCGGCGCGAACATGATCAGCCGTTTCATGCGGGACGAGGTACTCGAGGCCGTGCAGCGGCTGCGGCCGCTGGCCGACGAGGTGGGGCTCTCGCTGGCCCAGCTCGCGGTGGCCTGGGTGCTGCAGAACCCCAACGTCTCGGCGGCGATCGTGGGTGCCTCGCGCCCCGAGCAGGTCGGCGAGAACGCCAAGGCGGCGGGCGTCCGGCTGGAGGTCGACCTGCTGAAGCGGATCGACGAGATCATCCTGCCGGTCGCGGAGACCGACCCGGTCAAGGCCTACCAGAACGTGCCGGCCCGCCGCCCCTGACGGCTCGCGGCGGTCCGCCGGGGCCGTTCAGGCTCCGGCGGACGCCAGGGCCGCCAGCTGGTCCTGGCCGAGTTTCACGTCCAGGGCCGGCAGCGCGGCCCGGTAGTGCTCGGTGGTGCGGGGGCCGATCAGCGGGATGACCCGGGGGTCGGCCTGGTGCAGCAGCCAGGCGATCGCCAGCTGGTTGCCGGTCACCCCGGCCTCCGCGGCCACCGCGTCGAGCGCCGCCAGCCTGGCGTCCGCGTCGGGCCCGGCGTAGGAGTCCATCACCCAGTGGTCGCGCCGCCTCGCCGGGGAGCCGTAGATCCCCTTGAGGATGGGGGAGTAGGCGACGAGCCCGAGGTCGGGGTGGGCCCGCAGGTAGTCGAGCTGTTCCGCGTCGGTGACGGTGGCGGTGTCGAGGCCGGCCTTGGGCCGCAGGTACGAGTGCTGCTGCTGGAGCGCGACCGGCGCCGGCCAGCCCTCGCGCTCGCACAGCTGGCGGATCCGCTCCAGACGCCAGGTGCGGACGTTTGACCAGCCGAGGTACCTGACCTTGCCGGCCGCCACGATGCCGGCCAGCGCCTCCAGGGTCTCCTCCAGCGGCGTCGACCGGTCGTCGACGTGCACGTAGTACAGGTCGATGTGGTCGGTGCCGAGCCGGCGCAGGCTGTCGTCGACGGCGCGGCGCAGGGTCTCGGCGCCGGCGCCGGCGAAGCCGCCGTCGTGCGCGGCGGCCCAGATCGGCTCGTCGCCCTCGCCCCAGACCCGGGACAGGTCGGGCACCTGGGCGGTGCCCTTGGTGGCCAGGAACACCTTCTCGCGGCGCCCGCCGCCCTGGGCGAACCAGCGGCCGAGCAGCTCCTCGCTGTGGCCGCCGTGGCTGCCGCGGTCGTTCCACCAGGCGTAGCAGTCGGCGGTGTCGAGGAAGGTGCCGCCGGCGGCCAGGAAGTCGTCGAGCATGGCGAACGAGGTGGCCTCGTCCGTCAGGGTGCCCATGTTCATGCAGCCGAGCGCGAGCTGGCTGACCTGCTCGCCGGTGCGGCCCAGTTCCACGGTCTTCATTCGGAATTCTCTCCCATGTGTGCACTGATATGTGACAACGCTAGGAGTTGGAGCGCACGCCAAGTCAACGTCACCCGAAGGCGCGGTGCGAAAGATCTCGAAATCGCGCCGAAAGCATTGGCCGGCCAGGATCAAACCGCTTTGCTGGCGGTCGCGTTGGTCGCGGGGGTGCTACCGGAAGGGTGTGCGTGATGCGATTCGCGAGATGGTTGGTATCCGCCGTGTTGCTGGCGATGGTGGCGGCCGGCGCTCTGGCAGCACCGGCCGCCGCTGCTCAGACGGCGGCAGCCGAGGCGCAGCCGACCGATCCGAACATTCGGTTCACCGGCCGCTGGGACACCTCGAACTCGGCCGCCTACACGCCCTACTGGGCGGGCGCGTACCTCACCGTCGGCTTCACCGGCACCACGGTGCGGCTCACGCAGCGCGGCACCATCGACCTGTACGCCAGCATCGACGGCGGCCCCACGGTGTCGTACACCGGGGTCAGCGGGGTGGTGAACCTGACGCCGCAGCCGCTGGCTTCCGGCAACCACACGCTGGTGGTGAGCTACCGGGTGGTGGCCGGCTCGTACCACGGCGACGCGGTGTTCCAGGGGCTCACGCTCGACGCCGGCGCGCGGACGTTCGCGGCGCCGCGCCGGGCGCGGCTGATCGAGTTCGTCGGCGACTCGATCACGGTGGGCACCACCAGCAGCCGCAACCACCTCACCGCCTACCCGTGGCTGATCGGCGAGCAGTTGGGCGCCGACCACACCGCGATCGCCCAGGGCGGCGCCTGCCTGGTGGCCGCCGACTGCGTCGGCCTCGAGCAGCAGTTCACCAAGCTGAACCCCAACGCGCCCACGCCGGACTGGGACTTCGCCCGCTACCGGGCCGACGCCGTGGTGATCAACCTCGGCACCAACGACGTCGGGCACGGCGTGAGCGGCGCCCAGTTCCAGACCGCGTACACCAACCTGCTGCGCACCGTCAGGCAGAAGTATCCGAACGCCTGGATCTTCGCGGTCGGCACCTTCCGCGGCCGCTATCCGACGGAGACCAGGGCCGCCGTGTCGACCGTGACGGCGGGCGGCGACGGCCGGGTCTCCTTCGTGGACACCACCGGCTGGCTGAGCTCGTCCGACCTCTCGGACTCGGTGCATCCGAACGACCAGGGGCACCGGACCATCACCGGCCGGCTCGCGCCGATCATCGCCGCACGCCTCTGAGCACGCCTCCGAGCGCGTCCCGCCACCCGTCTGGCCGTCCACTCGTCTGAGCGAGGGGTTTCCCGGCCGGGAACGGCCGGCCCGGTGCGTCGCGTCTCGCGCCCACCGGGCCGGTCATTCAGGATGACCATGTGACTACTCCTGGTTCGCCGCCCCACGACCCGGTCCGCCTCGCCCGGCAGTCGGCCCGGCGGCTGACGCAGGCCGCGCTGCGCGAGGCGGTCGGGCACCTCGACGCCTCCCTCGAGCGGATGTTCGGCTACCACATGGGCTGGTGGGGGGAGCGCGGCGACCCCTGCCCCGAGGCCGTGGAGGGCAAGGCCCTGCGGCCCGCCCTCGTCTTCCTCGGCGCCGACGCCACCGGCGTGGCCGACGAGACGGCGGAACCCGGCGCCGTCGCCGTGGAGCTCATCCACAACGCCACCCTGATCCACGACGACATGATGGACGGGGACGCCGTCCGCCGGAACCGGCCGGCCGTCTGGCAGGTCTTCGGCTCCGGATCCGCGATCCTGCTCGGCGACGGGCTGCACGCCGGCGCCGTCGACATCCTGCTGCGCCGCGGCGGACCGCACGCCCCCGACGCCGTCCGGCTGCTCTCCGGCATGCTGATGCGCCTGGTGCGCGGCCAGGCCAGGGACCTCGCCCTGGCCGCCCGCCCCTGGCGTGGGCCCGAGGCCGTCGGCATCGCCGAGTACCGGGCGATGGCCGCCGACAAGACCGCCTCGCTCCTCGGCTGCGCCGCCGCCATCGGCGCCCAGCTCGGCGGCGCGCCCCCGACCGCCCTGCGCACCCTCGTCCAGGCCGGCGAACACCTCGGCCTCGCCTTCCAGTTCGTCGACGACCTGCTGGGCGTCTGGGGCCCGCCACGCGCCACGGGCAAGGAATCGTCGAGCGACCTGGCCCGCGGCCAGAAGACCCTGCCGCTGCTCACCGCCGTGGGCTCGGGAACGGACCACGGGACACGCCTCGCCGGCATGCTGGCGGACGGCCTGCCCGACGCGTCGGCCATGGCGCGGGCCGCGGAGCTCGCCGACCGGGCCGGCGCCAGGAGCGCCACCGAGCGGGCCGCCCGACACCACCTCGTCCTCGCCGGGCGGGCGTTCGCCTCCCTCGACCCGCCCCCCACCGCGCGGGCCGCCTTCGACGAGCTGACGGCCACCGTCATCGAGCGGGCCGGCCTCGCCGTCGACCGGCCGGGCGGACCCCAGGTCGACGCCCCGTGACCGGCCGCACCGCCCAGCGCCACCCGACCGAGCCGCCGCCCGGCGCCTTCGACCTCGGCCCCGACGCCGACCCGGGCCCGTCCATCGCCCGCTTCGCCTCCCCACTGACCCGGATGCTGCTCAGCAGCGAAGGGCTCACCACCACGCTGCTCGCCGCCCTCACCGCCGTCCGCCCTCGGCTGCACCCCCTCCACCAGGGCCGGCTCCCCGCCGGCGAGGCCGCGCCAGGCGCCGCCGACCTGTTGCGGGCCCCCAACGGCACCGAGGTGCTGACCCGCCACTCGCTCAGCCTCGGCAACGCGGACCGCGCGCTCTCCGTCAACCACGTGGTGATCCGCCTCGACCTGCTGCCGCGCCTCGCCGAACGCCTCAGCGTCTCCGCGCTGCCGCTCGGCGCCGTCCTGTGGTCCATGGGCACCGGCCACCGCCGCACCGTGCTGGCCGCCGGCCGCCGCTCCTGGCCGCACGACGCCGAGGACGGCCCCGGATGCTTCAAGACCTACCTGCTGTGGCACGGCGACGCGCCACTCGCCGCCATCACCGAGACGTTCAACCCGGCCGTGGTGCCGGCCGCCACCGGCGAGTGAGCCGCCCGATGCGACGCCTCCGCACCCAGGTCGGCATCGTCGGCGCCGGCCCCGCGGGACTGGTGCTCGCCAACACGCTGACCGCCGCCGGCGTCGACTGCGAGGTCGTCGAACGCGGCAGTCGCGCACGGGTCGAGAGCCGGTCCAGGGCCGGCTTCCTCGAACACCGCACCGTGGCCCACCTGCGCGCCGCGGGACTCGCCGACCGGCTGCTCGCCGAGGGCGTCCCGCACGGCCGCTGCGAGTTCCAGTGCCTCGGCCGGCTGGTCCACGTCGACTACGCCCGCCACTCCGGCGGCTACCGGCACTGGGCCTACCCGCAGCACGAGCTGGTCCGCGACCTGGTCGCCGCCCTGGTCGCCGCCGGCCGGCCGCCGCACTTCGGCCGGCCGGCGCGCGCCGTCGAGGAGGGACCCGGGGCCGGCGCCAGGATCGTCTGCCCGGGCCTGGAGATCCACTGCGACCAGGTGGTCGGCTGCGACGGCCGGCACGGCGTCGCCGCGGCCCGGCTGACCGCCGCCGCCGGCGCGGCCGCCCGGGACGCGGAACACCGCTACCCCTTCGACTGGCTCGCCGTCCTCGCCGAGGTCGACCGGCAGCCCACCGCCATCCGCTACGCCGTCACCGCCGAGGGCTTCGCCGGCATGATGCCGCGCGCCGGCACCCGCTGCCGCTTCTACCTCCAGTGCCCGCCGGGCGACACCGAGGGCGACTGGCCGCACCACCGGATCCGCGCCCGGCTGCGCGCCAGGCTCGCCACCGAGGCCGCGCCCATCCCCGAGATCGGGGCCATCCACGAGACCGAGGTGGTGCCCATGCGCTGCCGCGTCACCGAGCCGCTGCGGCACGGCGCGGTCGCCCTCGCCGGCGACGCCGCCCACCTGCTCACCCCCTCGGGCGCCAAGGGACTCAACCTCGCGGTCGCCGACGCCGCCGACCTCGCCGCCGCCCTCGTCGCCCACCATCGTGACGGCGACGCACTCGCCCTCGACGGCTACACCGCGCGACGGCTGCCCGACGTCCGCCGCAGCCTGGCGTTCTCCGACCGGCTGCTGCGACTCCTCCATCTCCCGCCCGGCGACCCGACGTTCGCGCTGCGGCGGCGACTGGCCGCGATCCACCGGCTGGCCGAGCCAGGGCCGCGCGCCACCGACTTCGCCCACCGGTACGCCGGCTCGGGGGCGGCACCCCACGTCCCTGCCGCCGACCTCGCCGCCGCCGAACTCCGGCCCGAGCCGAGGCACTCGCATGTCGGGTGAACCGGTGACGACCACCGCCGCCGCCCGCGGGGCCGGCGCCTGGCCGGCGCTCTACGGGCTGTTCCGCGGCACCCAGGCCGCGCTCAGCGTCGCCCCGCTGCTGCTCGCCGCGCTGCTCGCCGACGACCGGCCGCCACCCGGCCGGCTCGCCCTCGCCCTGGCCGCCGGATGCGCCGGCGTGCTCGCCATGTTCGCCTCCCACGACCTGCTCGACCTGCGCCGCGACCGGCACCGCCACGACCTCGTCGCGGCCACCGACACCCGCGACATCGACGCCGCGGGCGCCCGCCACCCCGTCGCCCAGGGCCGGCTCGGGGCCGCCACCGCCACCGCCGTCACCGCCGCGCTCGCCGCCCTCTCGCTGGCGATCGCCGTCCTGCTCAACCCGGTCTGCGCCGCCCTGCTGCTGCTCGCCGCCGCCCTCCAGGCCGGCTACTGCGCGCTGGCCGCCGTCACCCCCTGGAAGGCCCTGCTCTCCGGCGCGATGATCGGCGTCAGCGCGCCCGCCGGCTGGTTCGCCCTCACCCCGCACGCCGACTGGCCGCTGCTCGCGCTGCTCTTCCTCTGGCTCGCCGCCTGGGAGATCGGCGGCCGCAACATCCCCAACGACCTGGCCGACCGCGAGGAGGACGCCAGGCTCGGGCTGCGCACCGTCCCCGTGGTGCACGGGGACCGCGCCAGCGTGGCGCTGATCGGGGGCTGCCTGCTCCTCACCGTGCTGGCCGGCGCCGCCCTGATGCTCGCCGCCAGGTCCACCGTGGGACCCGTCGGCCTCGTCGGCGCCCTGCTGGCCGGCACGTTCTGCCTGCTGCGGCCGGCCGCCAGGCTGCGGCGCCACCCGGGCCAGGAGACCGCGCTCGCCCTGTTCGCCGGCGCCAGCCTCTACCCGGCCGCCGTGCTGGCCGCGTACCTCCTCGGCGACGTCACCCGGCCCCTGTTCGGAGCCTGAGCCGGTGCCGCCCGAGCCGATGCCGCGCGGCGGCCCGCACGCCTCCCGCCTCGACCGCTGGTTCGAGACCGACGCCGTCGAGTACCTGGACCGGCCGGAACTGAGCCACCGACACCCCGGCGTCCTGCGCGCCGTCGACCGCCAGTACCGGCTGATCGGCGCCTACCGGACCTTCGCGGACCTGGTGCGGCGCGCCGCCCCGGGACCTCGCCCTCGGATCCTCGAACTCGGCGCCGGCAGCGGCCGGTTGGCCGCCGAGCTGCTTCGTGGGATCCCCACCGCCAGGCTCACCGTCAGCGACGTCGACCCCGGCACCGTGGCCCGGCTGCGCGCCGGCCCGCTCGGCCACCACCCCAGGGCCCGCGTCCGCCGGCTCGACGCCACCGCCATCGACGCCCCCGACCGCTCCCACGACCTCGCGGTGCTCGTCGCCGCGCTGCACCACCTCGACCCGGGACAGGTGGCCGAGGTGCTGCGCGAGGGCACCAGGGTCGCCGGCCGGCTGCTGATCGTCGACGGCTGGCGCCACCCCGCGCTGCTCGGCCTGGTGCCCGTCGCACTGCTCGCCGGCGGCTGGCCCAACGCCCACGACTTCACCGTCAGCCTCCGCCGGATGTACGCGCCTGCGGCCCTGCGCGCCATCGCCGACCGGTCGGGCGCCGACCTCGACCTGCGCGCCAGGTTCACGCCGCCCTGCTACCTGGTGGCCCTCGCCACCAGGCGCGCCGGTCGGTAGGCGCCGGTCGCCAGGTGCACTTCGGGCCCGCCGGACGCACGCGTCTCCCACCCCCGTCGTACGCCCGTCGTCTCCCGACCCTACGGATTGCGACGGTCTCGCGGGTATGCTGCGAAGTATGGGGGACAATGCGACACTGGCGTCGAATTCCCTGGGGGCGTCGGAGAGTTGGCGAGTCAGGCTGCGCCAGCCGCGGGGGCGGGTGCTGGGAGCCGGGGTGCTGCTCTCCACCGACACCGTGCTGACCTGCGCCCACGTGGTGGGCGCACCGGACCAGCCCGTGTTGGTCGACCTCGTCGGGGAGCCCGGTGCCGAGCCGGTGCCGGCCAGCGTCGACGCCGAGGGCTGGGTGCCCGAGAGCGGAGACCAACTCTCCGGGCTCGGCGGAGACCTGGCACTGTTACGCCTGGAGCGGCCGCAACCGCCGGGCCGGGCCACCACGCTCCGGCGGCTCTCGCCCACCTGGGACCGGCCGGTCCGCATGTACGGCTTTCCCGCGGGCCTCGACCAGGGGATCTACCTGCGCGGCCGGCTCGCCGGCGGCATCGGGGGCGACGGCCGGGTGCAGATCTTCCCCGAGGAGGCCGCCGAGGTGGTGCGCCCCGGCTTCAGCGGCGCCGGCGTCACCGACCAGCAGACCGGGCAGGTCATCGGGATCGTGGTCAACGCCTACCTCGGGCAGGGGCTGCGGCTCTCCTTCATGATCCCGACCGAGACCGTGATCCGCCACCTGCCCTGGGTACGGCAGCGGACCGAGGGCGACTCGGTCGTCGACCGGGAGCTGGTCTCCACCAGCACCGAGCCCGCCGAGGAACCCGCCTTCGCCGCCTGGCTCGCCGGCTGGCTGAGCGGCGGCGACACCGCCCCGGCCGTCGACGCCGCCCTGGTCGAACCCGCCGACCGGGCCAGGAACCTGACGCTGCGCCGCGCCCTCACCCAGGCCGACCGGGAGCTGTCCACCGCCGGCCGGGCCCTGGTGATACCCGGCGGCAACCCCGGCACCGTGCCGCCCGTGGGCTCCCTCGACCTGGCCGTCGACGTCGGCCGTGGGACCCCGACCGAGCTCGCCGAGCGGATCTGCCGGCGAATGGGCGTCGAGGGCGCCCCCGACCGCCCCGCCGTCGAGCGGCTCGCCACCGTCCAGGTGCCGCTGACCATCGTCGTGCACGGCGTCGACCGGGCGCGGGAGTCGGCCCGCCTCGATGAACTCCTCGGACTCCTCGCCGAACAGGGCAGCCGGCTGCTGCTGGTCTTCCACGCCGCCCCCGCCGAGACCCGGGACACCGCCGTCGCCGCCCTCCGCCTGCGCCACCGCATCGGCCGGCTCGCCCGCGGGCTCGACGCCACCGCCGAGCTGGAGCGCCGGTTCCGCGACCGGCGCCGGCAGGTGTCCACCACCGACCTCGACGACGCCACCAAGGCCCTCACCGCGATCTCCTTCCTGCGCCGCTCCCTGCCGCGGCTGCGCCGCGAGGCGTCGGCCGCCGACCGTACCGCCGCCCGACTCGACGCCGCCCACGACGAGTTGGACGACTACGAGCGGCAGCCGAAGAGCGCCGCCGCCCTGCTCGACACGGCGCTCACCGGGCTCGACGCGCTGATCGCCCGCCGGAACGAGCTGCGCGGCCGGCTCGGCGCCGCCCAGGCCAGGGCGCGCGCCGCGCGCGGCGAGGAGGACCTGGAGCTGGCGCGGCTCTACGCGGCGGCGCACGACCTGCTCTGGCGGTCGCCCTGCGACGTGGCCGCCGCCGAAGCCGCCGCGCTCCGCTACCTGGTGGCCGTCACCGACCGGCGGGACGAGCCGCCCGCCGGGGTGGTCACCCGGTGACCGGGGCCGCGGCGCCCCGCTGCGACCGGCCGCCCTGCCCCGGCGCCGTGACCGCCACCGGCTACTGCGACACCTGTGGCCGGCGACCGGTCGCCTCCTCGCCCGCGCCGGCGCGCCGGCACCGGGGCACGCCGCCCGGGCCGGCCGGCGCCCCGCCACGCGCCTCCGCCGTGCTGTCCGGCGCCACCGGCGGGGACATGGCGCTGCCCGACGTCTCCGTCCTCGACCCGTCGGAGCTGATCGACGCCGACCCCCGCCCGCCCAGGGGCGGCCGCGAGTGCGGCAAGGACGGCTGCCGGGAACACGTCGGCATCGGCTACGGCGACCAGCCGGCCGCCCCCACCGGCTACTGCCCCCGCTGCGGCCACCCGTACTCCTTCGTGCCCCAGCTCAACCGCGGCGACGTGCTCGGCGGCCAGTACCGGGTGGAGGGGCCGGTGACGCACGGCGGGCTCGGCTGGATCTACCTCGCCAGGGACACCCGCCTTGACGACCACCCGGTCGCCCTCAAGGGCCTGATCAACGCCAACGACGCCACCGCGCTCAAGGTCGCCGAGGCCGAACGCCGCTTCCTCACCGCGCTCGACCACCCCGACATCGTCCGCATCATCAACGTCGTCAGCTGGCGGGACACCGGCTACCTGGTGATGGAGTTCGTCAGCGGACGCTCCCTCCGGGAACTCGTCACCCCCGAGGGGCAGGAACGGCTGCTCGGCGGCCCGCTGCGGCTCGAACACGTCGCCGTCTACGGCTGCCGGATCCTCGACGCCATCGACTACCTGCACGGCCGGGGCCTGCTCTACTGCGACATGAAGCCGGACAACGTCATCCACCACGGCGACCGGATCAAGGTCATCGACCTGGGCGGCGTCCGCCGGATCGACGACCACGACTCGGTCGCCGTGATCACCCCGGAGTACCTGCCTGACGAGGAGCTGTACCGCGCCCCAGAGCCGGCCGAGCCCGCCGACTCCGGTGGGCTCGGGCGGCACGCCAGGTTCACCAAGCTCACCGACCTCTACACCGTGGCCACCACCCTCCGCGAACTGGTGGACGCCGCCGAGCCGGGGCCGGAGATCGCGCACGACTCGTTCGGCCGGCTCCTCGCCCGCGCCACCGCGCCCCAGACGGGCGCCAGGTTCGCCACCGCCGCCGAGATGTCCGCCCAACTGCGCGGAATCTGGCGGGAGATCCACTCCCTCAGCACCGGCGAACCACACGCCTTCCAGTCCACGGTGTTCTCGCCGGGCGCCGACCCGCTGGACGCCGGCCTCGGCGCCGTCCCGCCGCCCGACCACTGGCTGCGGCCGCCCGACCGGCCGGCACCCGACCTCGACCTCGCGCCGCCGCCGCCCGAGCGGGTCGCGGTCCGGCTCCCCGTCCCCATCCCGCACCCGGACGCCCCGGGCCCCGCCCGCGAACTGCGCACCTGCGCCACCTCGTTGGCGCTCGGCGCCCTGGACGCCGCCGAGCAGGCCCTGTTGCGCGCCTGCCAGCTGCTCAGCCCGGCCGTCGCCCGACACGACTGGCGGATCGCCTGGCACCGCGGGCTGCTCCTGCTGGCCAGGGGCGACGTCCACGACGACGGCGCGACGCAGCGGGCGCTCGGCATGGGCCCGGGCGCCAGGCCCCGGGCCAGGCACTGGTTCGACGCCGTCTGCGACGCGCTGCCCGGCGAACCGGCGCCCAAGCTGGCCCTCGGCTACTGCGCCGAGCGCGCCGCCGAGCCGGCGGCCGCGGAGCGCGCCTACCAGGCGGTCTGGCGGCGTGACCCGACGGACGGCGCCGCCGCCTTCGGCATCGCCAGGGTCCGGCTCGGCCGGGGCGACCGGGCCGGGGCGCTCGACGTCCTCGACCGGGTGCCGGCCCACGCGCCGCACCACGGCGCGGCCCGGCTCGCCATGGTCCGGGTGCACGTCGGCTGGCGCGGCGAACACCCGCCCACCGCCCAGGACTTCCGGGCGGCGCAGCGGCTGACGGCGACGCTGAGCCTGGACGGCGGCCGGCCCGAGGGCGAGGAACGCGTCCGACTGACCGCCGAGGTCGGGGAGTCGGCGCTGCGCGCCGTGGCGGCCGGGGCCCTGACCCCGAAGGAGCTCGACCCGGGCCCGCTGCTCGGCGACCGTCCCGACGAACGCGGGCTGCGCGCCCGGCTGGAGGCGGCGTTCCGGGAGCTGGCGGAGCGCGCCCGCACCGGGGAGGAGCACGCCGCGCTGATCGACCGCGCCAACCGGGTACGGCCGTGGAGCACGTTCTGAGCACGCCCAGCCGACCGCACCGACCGCAGGAGCACGACCGGTTGAAGGAGGAACGACACATGACCGAAGCGCAGGACGGACCCGCGGTCACGCTGACCATCAGCCAGGACCGCGAACTCGCCGTCGGGGCCGCCGAGTCGGGCGTGCACGGCTTCCTCAACGTGCGGGCCGGCGGCGTCGACCCCACGGTACTCGGCACGGCCCCGGCCGCCGCCGAGGTGATCGTCATCGACTGCTCGGGCTCGATGGCCTCACCAGGCAGCAAGATCACGGCCGCCCGCGAGGCCGGCACCGCGGCCGTGCTGGCGCTCCGCGACGGCACCAGGTTCGCCGTCGTCGCCGGCACCGACCAGGCCCGCATGGTCTACCCGCCGGAGGGCCGCCTGGAGACGGCCGACCACGACTCCAAGGCCCAGGCGGCCGACCGGATCCGCTACCTCTACCCCAACGGCGGCACCGCCATCGGCGCCTGGCTCCGGCTGGCCCGCCGACTGCTCGCCGACGACGACCTGGCCCAGGAACCGGCCCCCGACTTCCGGCACATGCTGCTGCTCACCGACGGCTGGAACATGCACCACCGCGAACTGCTGGCCAGCGAACTCGACGCCTGCCGCGGGCTCTTCGTCTGCGACGCGCGGGGCATCGGCGACGGCTGGAACGCCCTGGAGCTCAAGGAGATCGCCGACCGGCTGCACGGCACCTCCAAGGCCGTGCTGCGCGACGCCGAACTGCGCGCCGAGTTCGAGGAGATGGTGCGCGCCTCGATGGCCCGCACCCTCTCCGGCGTCGCGCTCCGCGTCACCCCGCTGCCCGGCAGCGACATCCGCTTCGTCAAGCAGGTCCACCCCGTCGAGCACGACCTCACCGAGAGCGGCCGGCCGACCACCGGCCGCACCGTCGAGTACCCCACCCCGGCCTGGCAGGACGACGAGGAGCGCGTCTACCACGTCTGCCTGGACGCCGACCCCGCGGGCCGCCCCCGCGACGAGGACCTGCAGATCGGCTACGCCCAGGTCACCGTGGCCTCCGACCGGGTGGCCGCCCCCGAGCCGGTGCCGATCCTCGTCCACTGGCTGCCGGGCGACGCCCGGCCCACCAGGGTCAGCGCGGTCAGCGAACACTTCACCCTCTACGGCGACTTCGGCCGCGTCGTCGCCGACGCCTACGACGCCCACCAGTCGGGCGACCTGCCCGCCGCCCAGGACCGGCTCGGCGCCGCCGTCCGGATCGCCCACCGGCTCGCCGACGCCGAGAAGCTGCGGCTGCTCGCCGAGGTCGTCGAGATCGCCGACGCCGTCACCGGCCGGGTCCGGCTCCGGCGCGCCTTCGACCAGCGCCACCTCGGCCAACTCGTGATGCTCAGCAGCCGCACCACCCTGCTGTCCGAGGGCCGCTCCGAGCCCCCACCGTCCGGCGGCGACCGGCCGACGCCGGCCGAACCGCGCCGCTGCCCCCGCGCCGACTGCACCGCGCTCTCGCCCGCCGACGCCCGCTACTGCGTGCGCTGCGGGCAGCCCATGACCGACGGCGCCGACCGGGAACAGGCGTGACCGGCACCCGCCGGGCGCTGTTCGGCCGGCTGATCCTGCTGATCGCGCTCACCGTCGTCACCGTGGCCGCGCTGTTCCTCGCCTACGGGGGCGTCCACCGCGGCGCGGGACCGGTGCGCGACGGCACCGCCCCCGCCATCCTCGACGTCACCACCGCGCAGGACGCGCTGCGCCAGGCCAACGACGCCGCCAGGACCGCCCTGGAGTCGGGCCAGAGCGCGCTGGTCGGCGCCGGCGGCGGCTACCGCATCCAACTGGCGGTCGCCAACCAGAGTCTGGCCGGCGCCGCCGAGGGCGACGTGACGGGCGACACGGGGCTGCGCGCCCTGCAGACCGTCACCGGGCTGATCGTCGCCTACTCGGGCTGGATCGAACGGGCCGCCACCGTGCCGGACGACTCCCCGCTGCTCGGCGCCTACCTGCACTACGCCGACACCATGCTCAACCGGCCGGTCACCGGCATCCTCGCCCGCCTCGACGAACTCCAGGCCGGCCAACGCGCCACCCTGGCCGACCAGACCACCTTCGGCTGGTCGGGGCGCCTCACCTGGGCCACCGCCCTGCTGCTCTGCGCCGCCCTGGCCGGCGCCCTGGTCGAGACCCAGCGCTTCCTGCGCCACCGCTTCCGGCGGCGCCACAACCCCTGGCTGCTCGGTGCCACCGCGGTGACGCTCGCCGCCGGCGCCCTGCTGGCCGCCGGCACCGTCCAGACCCAGCACGCCAAGGACGCGTCGCGCGACCAGCTCGCCGCGACCGTCGGCGTTTGGCGGTCGACCTCGGGGGACGAGCCGACCGCGACGCCGGCCGACGTGGCCGGCGCCATCCGCCGCACCGCCCAGGAGGTCGAGACCGAGATGCGTGACACCGACTGGCGGGCCGGCCTCACCAACTGGGTGCCGGCGCTCGGCCCGGTGCTCGGCGCCCTGATCCTGCGGGGCGTCCTGCCGCGCCTCGCCGAGTACCGGTACCGCACGCGATGAGGGGCCGACGCACCGCGCTCCTCGGGGCCCTCGCCCTGCTGCTGACCGCGGCCGCCGTCGTCGGCGGCGTGGTCAGGGCGACGTCCGAGGCGCCCACCGTCTCCGTGTTCGCCTCCTGGACCGGCGACGAGGGCGCCGTGTTCGACACCGTGCTCGCCGACTTCACCGAGCGGACCGGCATCGAGGTCGAGTACCAGGGCACCACCGCGCAGCGCGAGGTGCTGATGTCCCAGGTGCGGTCGGGATCGCCGCCCGACGTGGCGATCCTCTCCAGCCCCGGCGAGCTGGCCGAGTACGCCGCCCGCGACGAGATCCACCCGCTCGGCCGCGCGCTCGGCGACCAGCGCGACGCCTACGGCGAGCCCTGGCTCGCCCCGCTCGCGGGCGAGGAGGAGACCTACTGGGTGCCGGTCAAGGCCGACCTGAAGAGCGTCGTCTGGTACGACCCGGCGCGGTTCACCCCCGACCAGGCCGTGGCGCTGGCCGGCGACGGCGACAACTGGTGCCTGGGGATGGGCTCGGACGCCACCTCAGGATGGCCGGGCACCGACTGGGTGGAGGACGCGCTGCTCCAGAGCGCCGGGCCGGACGCCTACGAGTCCTGGGCCACCGGCACCCCGGGCAGCTGGACCACCGAGGAGATGGCGGCCGCCTGGCGCGGCGTCGCCCAGGCGCTCACCGGCCAGGGCTCGACCCGCGCCACCGACTCCCTCACCCAGGACATCGGCGTGGCATCCGGAGGGCTGTTCGCCGAGCCGCCGCGCTGCGCGCTCGACCACCAGTCGTCGTTCATCCGCGGCCTGTACGGCGCCGAGGCGCCGGGCGACGGCGTGCCGGAGGCGGCGTTCCTCGCCTCGGCCACCGTGCTGCCCGGCACCGGCGGCGAGCAGCGGGGCTGGGAGGTGGCCGGCGACTTCGCCGCCATGTTCCGCGACACCCCCGAGGCGCGGCGGCTCATCGGCTACCTCGCCTCGGCCGAGGCCCAGGAGCTGTGGGCCCGCGCCGTGCCGGACGACGTGCCGAGCCCGATGTTCGCCAACTCCCTGGTGGGGCGGGACGTCTACGCCGACGACCCCGCGGGCGGCGCGGTCGCCGACCTGCTCCACGGCCCAGGGCCGCACTGCCTCGACGCCTCCGACGCCATGCCGCCCGCCATGCGGGACGCGTTCCAACAGGCCGTGCTGCGCCTGCTCGCCGCGCCTGACCAGCCGCCCGACCCGTTGCTCGCCGAGCTCGAGGACGTGCGGGCGGCGGTGACCGAGGACGGCGGCGCCTGGCCGTCCTCGGTCTGCGGCTGAACGCCTCAGCGCGCCGAGGCCGCCTCGATCTCCGCCCGCTCCGGCATCGACGACGAGGCGCCGGGCCGGCACACCGAGATCCCGGCGGCGGCCGAGGCCCAGGCCAGGGCCGCCGGCATCGGCCGGCCCTCGCCGCCGGCCACCGCGAGCGCGCCGACGAACGTGTCGCCGGCCGCCGTGGTGTCCACCGCCCTGACCCGGGTCGCCGGCACGGTGACCGGCTCGGCGCCCCGGGCGGCGTACAGGCTGCCGGCCTCGCCCAGCGTGATCACCACCTCGGGCACCGCGTCCAGCAGGGCCCGCGCGGCCAGGGCCGGATCGCGCCGCCCGGTCAGCACCTCGGCCTCGTGCTCGTTGGGCACCAACAGGTCGGTGAGCGCCAGCAGTTCGTCGGGCAGCGGCCGGGCCGGCGCCGGGGTGAGCACCGTCCGCACGCCGTGGGCCCGCGCCGCCCGCGCCCCGGCGAGCACGCCGGCCATCGGCAGTTCCAGCTGGAGCAGCAGGGTGCCGGCGGCCGCGATCCGCTCCTCGTCGCCCGGCGCGAGGCCCGTCACCGTGCCGTTGGCGCCCGGCACCACCACGATGGAGTTGCCGCCCTCGTCGTCGACCACGATGTGCGCGATGCCGCTCGGCCCTGGCGCGGTCCGCAGCCCCGCCGTGTCCACGCCCGAGTCGGCGAGCGCGGCGCGCAGCCGGGGCCCGAAGTCGTCGTCCCCGACGGCGCCGATCATGGTGACCAGGCCACCCGCGCGGGCCGCCGCGATCGCCTGGTTGGTGCCCTTGCCGCCCGGCACCGTGCGGAACTCCCGCCCCGAGACGGTCTCGCCGCGCCGGGGCGCCACCGGCACGTAGACGACGAGATCCATGTTGGTCGAGCCCAGCACGGCGACGGCAGGGGTCCTGGTGCCGGCCCGGCTCACGCGACGACCTCCAGGGTGAGCGCGGCGAGTTCGTCGAACCCTATGCCGTCGAAGCCGGCGACCGAGGTGGCGAGCCGGTTCTTCAGCGGCGCGGTCCACCTGGCCGGCAGCGCGGCCGGCGAGCCGGCCAGCAGCCCGGCCACCGAACCGGCCGTCGCACCGTTCGAGTCGGTGTCCCAACCGCCGGAGACCGCACGGCAGATGGACGCCGTGAAGTCGCCGTCCGCGTGGGTCAGGGCGGCGGCGAGGAGCGCCGCGTTGGGCAGCACGTGCACCCAGTGGTGGTCCGCGTAGTGGGCGTGCAGCCGGTCCACCACGGCGTCGAAGTCGCCGGCCGCCGGCAGCTCGCGGGCCGTCGCGACGCCGAGCCGCACGGCGGCCGCCAGCCGGGACCCGGGCGGCACCACGG
Source organism: Streptomyces mayteni (assembly GCF_054783955.1). Lineage (NCBI taxonomy): Bacteria > Bacillati > Actinomycetota > Actinomycetes > Kitasatosporales > Streptomycetaceae > Streptomyces > Streptomyces mayteni. The sequence continues at coordinate 50,984 of NZ_BAAGPR010000054.1, forward strand.
AGAGCCCGGCCCGCAGACAGCCGTGCACGTCGACCCCGCCGCCGGCCGCCGCAGCGACGGTGGCCGCCACGAACATCGCCCCGTAGACGCCGTTCGCGGTGTGCGTCAACACCGCGTCCCGATGGGCGAGTTCGGCGGCGGTCGCCGGATCGCCCGGGTGCGTCCAGCCGAACACGTCGGCCCGGATCAGGGCGCCGATCCACTCCCGGAACGGGTTGCGGTGGCTGGCGGTCGCCGGCGGCTCGATCCCGGCCAGCAGATTGCGGTAGGCGACCCGCTCGGCCGTGAAGGTGCGGCCGGCGGGCAGCTCGTCGAGCCACAGCCCGGCCACGTCGGCGGTGTCGAAGCCGTGGCCGTGCCGGTGTAGCAACAGCAACCCGAGCAGCGGGTAGTTGAGGTCGTCGTCCTCGGGCGCCCCGTCGATGTTCTCGGCCAGCGAGGTGGCCGCGGAGCGCCGGTTCCAGGGGTGGGCGGCGGTCAGCTCGACCGGCAGCCCCCGGGCCGTGAACCACTCGTCGAGCGGCCAGTTGCCGGTGGCCCTGGCGAGGGCGCGGATGCCGGCCAGCGGCAGCTTCTCCACCGGCTTGCCCAGCACGCAGCCGGCGGCCCGGCCGAGCCAGCCGGCGTGCAGCCGGGTCTCCAGGGCCAGCCGGTCGACGGCCGCCGCGCCGGCCGGCTGGGGAACCGGCCACTCGGGACAGGCGGCCCGGATCGCGGCGAGACCGGTCGGCTCCCGGTCGGCCGACGGCGCCGGCAGCAGCGCCAGTTCGTCGAGCAGCCGCTCGGCCAGCGCGCGCAGCGCCGGGTCGCCAGGGGCC
>NZ_BAAGPR010000055.1:0-51546 GCF_054783955.1 Streptomyces mayteni
CGCCGCCTCCGGCGGCGCGGCGCGGCCGGCCGACGCCGACCCCGCCGCGGCCGAAGCCGCCGCGCCCGGTGGGCCGCCCGTTCGCGGCGTTCTGCGGCGCCTCGTGGGGGAGGCGTTGCGGCGGCCGCCGCAGGAGGTCGGGGACGACGAGTCGTTTCTCGGCATGGGGCTGGACTCGCTCACCGCCGTGGATCTCGTGCGGCGGTTGGAGGCCGAGCTCGGCCGGACGCTGCCGGCCACGTTGTTCTTCGAGCACCGGACGATCGCCGAGCTGGCCGCCCGGCTGGCGGCCGAGCCGCCCACCACTGCCGAGCCGCCGGCGCCCCACCGCGGCGCGGCGACGCGGCTGCCCCTCACGCCGGTGCAACGCGCCTTCCACACCAACGGCCGGCTGTACCCGGACGTCACCGCCTACGCCTATGTGCGGCAGACCGTCGAAGGCCCCCTGGACAGCGGTCTGCTCGGCCGGGCGTTCGCGGTGGTCGCCGAGCGGCACCCGATGTTGCGGCTGCGGATCGACGACGACCACCAGCGCGTGGTGCCGCCCGAGCCGCATCCCGCGCCGTCCTGGTACGAGGTCCGGGACGCGGATCGGCCGCTCGCCGCGCTCGAAGAGGCGCTGTGCAACGGGCCGTTCGACCTGGCCGTCGAGGCACCGGTGCGCGCCGTGCTGGTGCGGGAGCGGGCCGACGTGGCCCAGTTGCTGCTCCTGCTGCACCACGCCGCAGCCGACGGGTACAGCCTCAACGTGCTGAGCGAGGAGCTGTGGTCGGTCTACACCGCCCTCGCCCACGCCAGGGCACCCGAACTGCCGCCACTCGCGGCCGACTTCGCGACGGATGTCGTCGCGGCCACCGAGGCGGAGCGCGCCACGCCCCGCTTCGAGGAGGACCGCAGGTACTGGCGGGACCGGCTCGCCGCGCCCGCCCCGCACGCCCCGCACGCCCCGCACGCCGGCCCGCCCGAACTGCCCTGGGACGGCGACCCCACCGCACCACCGGCCGCGCCGCTCGCCGCGCACGAGTCGGCGGCCACCGACCCCCGACTCACCACCGTGCTCCGCGAGTTGGCCGCCGCCCACGGTGTCACGCCGTTCCACCTGCTGCTCGCCGCGTACGCGCGCTGCCTGGCGCGGTGGAGCGGGCGGCGCGAGATCGCGGTCAACGTGGCCCGCGCGCGCCGCGAGAACCTGCCGGCCACGGCCGCCCGGCTGGTCGGTCCGCTCGCCGACACGTTGCCGCTGCTGGCCGCCGTCGATCCGGACGAGCCGCTGCCCGCGCTGGCCCAACGGCTCCGCGCTACCTGGCTGGAGGCCGAACGGCACGCCCGGCTCGGCAGCCTCGACATCGCCAGGCTGCTGCCCCCCGCCGGCGCCGGGCCGCGCACCGCGTCGCCGGCCGGGTTCAGCTTCGCCCGCTTTCCCGTCTCCGTGGACCCGGACTGCCCGGTCACCGTCCGGCCGACCGCCGCCCGCACCGCGTCCGCCGCCACCCGCCTGGGCCTCCTCTGCTGGGAGAGCGACGGCGCCCTCCGGTTCTCCTGGAACTACCCGGCCCAGCTGTTCGAACGGGCCACCGTGGCGCGGCTGGCCGACGAGTTCCTTGCCGAACTCGCCCAACTCCCCGAGCCCACCGAGGAGATCGGGCCGCGCGGCGGGATCGTCGAACGCCTCGGCGCCCGGTTCCTGGCCGCCGCCGACGACGTCGCGGTGGACACCGGCACGACCACCCTGACCTACGGCGCGCTCGACCGCGCCTCCGCCGCGCTCGCCGCCCGGCTGCGCGCCCGCGGCGTCGCGCCTGGGGACCTGGTCGGCCTGCTGGTCGAGCCGGGCGCGGACACCGTCGTCGGCGTCGTCGGCGTCCTGCGCGCCGGCGCCGGATGGGTACCGCTCGACGCCACCCACCCGGCCGCCCGCCTGGCCGAGCAACTCCGCCGCACGTCGGCCACCACCGTCGTCTGCCACGCCGCCACCCACGGCACCGCCGCCGCGCTCGACGGCGTGACGGCGGTGGCCGTCGACGACCCCACACCAGCGCCGGCCACCGGCGGAGCCGGCCAGGACCCCGCCCCCGACGCCATCGCCTACACCCTCTTCACCTCGGGCTCCACCGGCCACCCCAAGGCCGTGCCCATCACCCACCGGGCGATGGCGAACTACCTGGACTGGGCCGTCGACACCTTCGGCTACCGGCCAGGGGACCGGCTGGCCCAGACCGCCTCCGTGTGCTTCGACGCGTCCGTGCGGCAGTTGCTCGCCCCGCTGCTGGTCGGCGCCACCGTGCACACCCTGCCGCGGGATCTGGTCCGCGATCCCGAGGCGCTGCTCGACCGGGTCGTCCGCGACCGGATCACCGTGTGGAGCTCGGTGCCGACGCTGTGGGAACGGCTGCTGACCGCCGCCGAGACCCGGGTGCGGCGCGGCGGGCCGCGTCCCGACCTGGCGGCGCTGCGCTGGATCCACGTCGGCGGCGAGGCGCTCCCGGCCGACCATGTCCGCCGCTGGTACGACCTGTTCGGGACCGGTCACCGCATCGCCAACCTGTACGGGCCGACCGAGGCCACCATCAACGCCACCTACCACCTCGTCGACGCCCGCCCGGGCGACGACGTGCGCCAGCTGCCCATCGGCCGGCCCGTGGCCGGCGCCCGGGTGGCGGTGGTGGCCGAGGACGGCCGCCGCCTGGCCCCCGGCGAGGCCGGCGAACTGCTCATCGGCGGCCTCGGGTTGACGCCCGGATACCTCGACGACCCCGAGCGCACCGCGGCCGCCTTCACCGTGCTCGACGACGGCGGCCGCTGGTACCGCAGCGGCGACCGGGTCAGGCAACGGCCGGACGGCGTCCTCGAGTTCCTCGGCCGCCTGGACGACCAGGTGAAGATCCGCGGCCACCGGGTCGAACCGGGTGAGATCGAGGCCGCGTTGGCCACCCATCCCGCCATCGCGCGGGCCGCCGTGCTGCACCGGGACGGCCGGCTCGTCGCCTTCGTGGAACCCCGCGGGGACGGGCCGGCGCCGGAGCCGACGCGACTCCGCGCCCACCTGGCCGGCACGCTGCCCGAGTACCTGCTTCCCGGCCGGTTCCACGTGCTGGCCGCGCTGCCGCTGACCGACACCGGCAAGGTCGACCGCCGCCGACTCGACGCGCCGGCCGTGCCCGTTGAGGAAACGGCCGGCACGGACGCCGGCACTCCGCCGGCCACGCCCACCGAGCGCGTCCTGGCCCGGATCTGGTCCGACGTGCTCGGCGTCGCGCACGTCCACCGCGAGGACGACTTCTTCGCGCTCGGCGGCGACTCCATCCTCGTCCTGGAGGTGTTCGCGCGCCTGGAGAAGGCGAACGAGCGGGAGCGGCCTGGCGCCGCCCTGCCCAGGCCGACCGTCGTCTACCGGCACAGCACGCTCGCTGCCCTCGCCACCGCCGTCGACCAGGCCGTCCCCGCCCCCACCCCCACGCCCGCCGACCACGAGTCGGCCGCCAGCCCGTACCGCGTCACCCCCACCCAACGCGGCTTCCTGCTCGCCGAGGCCATCGCGCCCGGCTCCGGATCCGCCTGGCTCGCCCGGCTGCGGCTGCGCGGCCCGCTGCGCCCCGAGCCGTTCCAGCGCGCGGTCGACGCCCTCGTCGCCCGCCACCCCATGCTGCGCACCGTGTTCCCGGCCGGCGCCCGCCCGCCCGTCCAGCAGGAACTGCCGCCCGCGCTGCGGCTCCCGGTCGAGTTCGAGACGCTGCTGTCGCCCGAGCTGATCGACGAACGGGTCGCCGACGAACGCGCGCGCCGGTTCGAACCGTGGGCCTGGCCGCTGCTGCGGCTCCGGGTGCTGACCACCGCCCCCGAGGAGCACACGCTCCTCGTCCATGCCCACCACCTCATCGGCGACGGCTACAGCGCCGCGCTCTTCGGCCGCGAACTCCTCGCCGCCTACGACCGGTTCGCCGGCCACGGCGATCCGGCCGAACCCCCGCCGCCACGCGCCACGTTCCGCGAGTACGTCGCCCTGCTCCAGCACCACGATCCAGGCCGGGACCCTGGCCAGGACCCGGCGGCGGCCCACGCCTGGCGGGCCCGGCACGACGCCCCCTACCGACGCCCGGAACTGGGCCCCGGCGGCGGCGAGTTCGGCTCCGCCGCCCTCACCCTGGACGCCGAGCTGACGGGCCGGCTCCGCCGCCTCGCCGCCACCGTCGGCGCCACCACCCACGCCCCCGTCCTGACCGCCTACTACCGGGCGTTGGCCGCCCTCACCGGGCAGCGGGACCTCGTCATCGGACTCGCCGTCACCGGCCGCGACCACCGACTCCCCGACATCGACCGGCTGTTCGGCCCACTGGCGACCGTCGTGCCGCTCCGCCCCGCCGCGCACCCGCCCGCCACCCCCCGCCCCGCGACCTTCCAGCAGGACCTGCGGCAGATCGCCGAGGAGGCCGTCGCCGCCAGAACCCACGGCGTCGGCGGCGAGCGGCCGGCCGAGGGGCTGCCGAGGACCACCCAGTTCCTCTTCAGCCACCTGGACTTCTCCGCCCTCGGCCCGACCGCCGGCGCGACCCTGACCCTCGACTGGGACGACCATGACCCCGACCCCGAGCTGGCCGCACCGCCCGCCGGCACCGACCTGTTCCTGGCCGCCCGCCCCGTCGGCGACGGGCTACGCCTCACCGTGCGCGCCCCCGCCACCGTCCTCGACCCGCCCGCCCTCGCCGCGTTCACCCGCACGCTGCGCGACGAGCTCGCCGCCGCCGTCGCCCCGCCGCGCCGTGCCGGGGGCGGGCGCGGAACCCGGGCCGACGCCGCGCTCGTCGGCTACCTGCCGGCCCCTGGACACCTGGCGGCGCTCGCCGGACTGCCGGAACCGGCGCTGCCCCGCGAGCGGTTGCGGACCCTGCTCTTCCCGGACGGCGGCCCCCGCCTGCTCGAAGAGATCGACACGCCGCTCGGCCGCTCCGCGTTCGTCGCGCTCCCGCTCTTCGCCGACGAACTCGCCCCGGGACCCGCCCTCACCAACCACGCCGCCCGCGCCGTCACCCACGCCGCCGCCCTCGGCGCGCGCCGCGTCTCGCTGGCCGGCATGATCCCCGCGCACACCGGCTACGGCTTCGACGTGCTGCGCGCCACCAGGGGCGCCACCCCGGCGACGACGATCACCACAGGACACGCGGCCACCGCCGTCTCCGTGGTCAGGACCGTGCACGCCGCGCTCGCCGCCACCGGACACGACCCCGCCGATCCCGCGGACCTCGCCGACCTGACCGTGGCCGCCGTCGGGCTCGGCTCCATCGGCACCTCGTCCCTCCGCCTGCTCCTCACCCGCGCCCCGCGCCCGCCGGCCCACCTGCTGCTGTGCGACGTCGCCGGCAGCACGCCCCGACTCCGGGCGCTCGCCGCCGAGTTGCGCGCCGAGGGACTGGCCGGCCCGGTGGACACCGCCGAGTCCACGCCAGGACTGCCCGCCGCCGGCTACGAGGCCGACCTGATCGTCACCGCCGTCAGCGGCACCACCGCCGTCCTCGACGTCGACCGGCTGCGCCCCGGCACCGTCGTGGTCGACGACTCGTTCCCGCACTGCTTCGACACCGCCGCCGCCCTCGCCAGGATGCGCCGCCGGCGCGACGTGCTGATCCTCGGCGGCGGCCTGCTCTCCGTCGACACCACGGAACGACGCATCGCCCCCGACCTGCCGCCCGCCGCGGCCGCCGGCTACGCCGCCCAGCCCTGGCTGCCCGACACGATCGCCTCCTGCCGGCTCGAATCCCTGCTCCACGCGGCCCTGCCCGACCTGCCACCGGTCCACGGCCTGGTCGACGCCGCCCACGCCCACGCCTACTGGGACGCCACCGAGACCACCGGCGTCCGCGCCGCCCCGCTCCACCTCCTCGGCCACGCCGTCGAACCGGGCCCCGCGGCTACAGCCGGCCGAGGGCGGCCCAGACCACGATGACGAGGGACGGGGCGCACGACACGAGGCAACTCGTCGCCCAGTACCGCCGCCCGGGCAACGACCGCGCCGGAGTGCCCCTGCGCACCGCGACGTTGCTCAACGCCCAGACCGCGAGGAACCAGCCGCCGACGAGCAGCAGGACGAAGGCCGCGACGCCGATCCCGTCGTTCTCGGTCGGCTCACGGGAGGTCAACCCCAGGTCGTGGAGCGGGTAGTTGGAGAGGAAGTACCACAGCACGAAGCACGGCACGACGCCGACCACGCCGAGCACGGCGTTCACGCCGACCGGCGCGAGCCAGGCGAGTCGGCCGGGACGGGGCGTGGACCCGGTCGCGCGGGTCGCGTTCGGTGAGGACCCGGGACGCGTACCGCCGTCCGACATCCGCCACCCGCCCCAACTCGCCCCGCCGAAAAAGGCTTTGACGCCCACCGGCCCTTACCCTGATCGTATGTCCGATCTTCGCGGCCGGCCGAGCGACTACGACGACCCCGCCGGCCTGCGCGCCGCCTTCGCCGACGCCGACCGGCTGCTGCTGATCTCCTCGCCTGAGCTCGACCCGGCCCGCCGGGTCGCCCAGCACCGGGCCGCCATCGAGGCGGCCCGCGCCGCCGGCGTCGCCTCGCTCGCGTACACCAGCTTCCTCGGCGCCGACGCCCGGGCCGACGGGGTCACCGCGGCCCACCACGCCACCGAGGCCGTCCTGCGCGCCGGCGACCTCCCGCACACCCTGCTGCGTCACCCCTTCTACAGCGAGGCGTTCCTCAACGCCGGGCTGCGGGCCGCCGTCGCCGCCGGCGAGCTGCCCGACGGCACCGGCGGGCGCCGCATCAACACCGCGTTCCGCCGCGACCTGGCCGAGGCCGCCGTCCGCGTCCTGACCGAGGAGCACCACCTGGGCCGCGCCTACGACTTCACCGGCGAGCCCTGGACCCACCCCCGGCTGGCGGCGACCCTCACCCGGCTGGCCGGCAGCCGCGTCGCGCACCGGCCGCGCCCCGAGCCGGCGCCGGGAGCGCTTGGCTGGCTGGAGGAGCAGGCCAGGTCCGGGGCGCTGGAGCGGGTGACCGACGACCTGGAACGGGTGCTCGGCCGTCCGGCCACCACCCTCCACGAGGCCGTCGCCGGCATCCTGGCCGACCCCGCCTGAACCGCCGCGCCCGACGACCCGGACCGAGAACGTTTCAATCCCGTATCGCGGAGGAAAAGGACCCATCAACTGGGAGCGCTCCCAAAGCCGGACATCCACCCCCCTCCGGATCAGGAGTCGCAGTGTTAACGCATCGATACGACCGCACCGCCGCGCGCGGCTGGACTCTGCGCGCGCTCCTGGCGGCCCTGGCCGCCGCCCTGCTCCTCGTGACGCCCTGGTCGAGCCCGAACGTCTCCGCCCACGGCTCGACCTCCAACCCGGTCTCCCGCAACTACGGTTGTTGGCAGCGCTGGGGCAACGACTTCCAGAACCCGGCCATGCAGCAGCAGGACCCCATGTGCTGGCAGGCGTGGCAGTACGACACCAACGCCATGTGGAACTGGAACGGTCTGTACCGCGAGGGCACCGGGGGCAACTACCAGGCCTTCATCCCCGACAACCAGCTGTGCAGCGCCGGCCACACGCAGGACGGCCGGTACAACTCCCTCGACAACCCGGGCGCCTGGAAGACCTCGGCGATCTCCACCAACTTCACGGTCAACCTGGTCGACCAGGCGTTCCACGGCGCCGACTACCTCCGGATCTACGTGACCAGGCAGGGGTACAACGCCCAGACGGACGCGCTCGACTGGGCGGACCTGGAGCTGCGGACCTCGACCGGCAGCTACGCGCCCGCCGGCAACTACACCGCGAACGTCACCGCGCCGGGACGCTCGGGACACCACGTGGTCTACACGGTCTGGAAGGCGTCGCACGCCGACCAGATCTACTTCCTCTGCAGTGACGTGACCTTCTGAGCCACCCGCACCCCGGTTCCACTCGGGCCCCGTCCGGACGCGCGCCGCGTCCGGGCGGGGCCTCGCTCGTCGGCGCCCCTCGACACGGTGAGTGTCGGACCGGTTCGTTTGCGTTCCGGTGAGGCGAGGGCCTACTCTCGCAGCATCCACGTCATCGAAACGGTCGCGGATCGAATCGCCACCGTGTCGATGACACAGGGCTGAGCGACGTGTGCCCCCCGGAGGCGCCGGTGATGACGGTCAGGGCGGAAACCAGCAGGCGTTACAGCCGCCTCACCGCGGAGCGCGAACGGGCCCTGTTGGAAGCCACGTTGCAGATCATCAGGGAGAAGGGCTACGAGGGCCTGACCCTGGAACAGGTGGCGGCCCGCACCAGGAGCAGCAAGGCCACGCTCTACCGCCAGTGGGGCGACAAGCCCACGCTGGTGGCCAGCGCGCTGCGCGCCTCGGGGCCGATGACGGCGGCGTACGCCGACGCCGGATCGCTCGCCGGCGACCTGCGGCACTGGCTGACGCACTTCGCGGACCGGGAGTCCGACCTCCAGGTGCTGGTGGGCCTCTACCGGACGGCGCTCACCGACGCCGAGGCCCTCTCGGTGCTGCGCGAGGTCGTGATCGACCGGGACTTCGCGCCCGTGCGGCAGGCGGTGGCGGCGGCCGTCGAGCGCGGGGAGATCCCCGCCGACGGGCCCGCCGTTCCCTATCTGACGCACATGCTGATCGGTTGTCTGCTCGCCGGCCCGCTGGTCGACGCGGGCGACTGGGACCTCGACGCCATCACCAGGTACCTCGACCGGGTGATCCTCCCCGTTCTCGCCCTGCGGTAGCTCAGCGGCGGACAAGCTCCCCCCACCGGGTCGACGGCGGCACTCCCGGGTGCCGGGCCCGCTCTTTCCTCGCCAGGCCGATTTATCACCCGATAGGAGACATTCGCGGTGGCTACCCTTCTCTACCGGCTCGGGCGCTGGTCCTTCCGGCGTCGCTGGCTGGTGTCGTTCGTCTGGGTCGTGGTCCTCGGGATCGCCGGTGCCGGCATGCTCACCGGTTCCGGCGCCGCCACGACGACGTTCAGTGTGCCGGGCACCGAGGCACAGCGGGCCTTCGACCTGCTCGACGAGCGCTTCCCAGGACCGGCGGCGGACGGGGCGAGCGGCCGTGTCGTCTTCCGCGCGCCGGACGGCGAGCAGATCTCGACGGACCGGTATCGGACCGCCGTCGAGGACGTCGTCGCCGCGCTCGGCCAGAGCTCGCCCAAGGTCGCGGGGGTGACCGATCCGTTCGAGACCGAGGGGTCGGTGAGCGGCGACGACTCCACCGCCTACACCCAGGTGAGCTACACCGAGCCGGCGACCGAACTGACGGACGCCGACCGGGACGGTCTCGCCGAGGCGATGCGGGAGGGCCGGGACGCCGGCCTCACCGTGGAGGGCGGCGGCGACGCGTTCAGCGTGGAGCCCGAACTGCTCGGCCCGACCGAGGTGGTGGGCGTGGTGGTCGCGGCCGTGGTGCTGGTGGTCGCGCTCGGCTCGCTGGTGGCGGCCGGGATGCCGCTGCTGACCGCGCTGGTGGGCGTGGGGATCGCCTTCGCCGGGGTGGCGGCGCTCTCCGAGGCGCTGGGGCTCGACAGCCTGACGCCGATCCTCGCCGTGATGATCGGCCTGGCCGTGGGCATCGACTACGCGCTGTTCATCGTCTCGCGGTACAAGTACGAGCGGTCGCGGGGGCGTTCGGCGTACGACGCGATCGGCGTCGCCGTCGGCACGGCCGGGTCCGCGGTCGTCTTCGCCGGGCTGACCGTGGTCATCGCGCTGGGCGGCCTGGTCGTGGTGAACATGCCGATGCTCACCAAGATGGGTCTGGCCGCGGCCGGGGCCGTGGTGATCGCCGTCGCGGTGGGGCTCACCCTGCTGCCGGCCGTGCTGGGCTTCGCCGGCGACCGGATCCTCGGCCGGCGCGAGCGGCTCGCGGCCGACCGGTCCTGCGACCCGGCCCCCGAGCGGGCCGAGGAGACGGCGGACGAGGCGGGGGAGGCGGCGAAGGAAGAGGCGGGGGACGAGACGGCCGACGAGCCGGGCGCGGAGGGGGCCGGGGAGGCCGCGGAGGCCGGGGAGGAGACGGGCCGGCAGCCGCTCGGTGCCCGGTGGGTGCGGTTCGTGACGCGCCGTCCGCTCGCCGTGCTGCTGACCGCGATCGTCGGGCTCGGGATCGTCGCCCTGCCCACCGCCGACCTGCGCCTCGGGCTGCCCGACGACGGCTCCCAGCCGGGGTCGACCACCCAGCGCCGGGCGTACGACATGCTGGCCGACTCGTTCGGCCCCGGCTTCAACGGCCCGCTGCTCGTCGTGGTGGACGCGACCCGCGCTCAGGAGCCGCAGCGGGTCGCCGAGGGCGTCGCCGCCACGCTCGGCGGGCTCGATGGGGCGGTGACCGCGAGCCCGGCCACGATGAACCCGGCCGGCGACACCGCCACCGTCACGGTGATCCCGGCGACCGGCCCCACCACGGTCGGCACGGAGGACCTGGTCGACGCGATCCGCGGCGACGTGGCGCGGGACGCGGCAGCCGAGGGCGCTGACGTGCTGGTCACCGGGCAGACGGCGCTGAACATCGACGTCTCGCAGCGGATGCAGGAGGCGCTGGTGCCCTATCTGGCGCTGGTCATCGGGCTCGCGTTCCTGCTGCTGATCCTGGTGTTCAGGTCGATCCTGGTGCCGCTCAAGGCGGCGCTCGGCTTCCTGGTCTCGGTGCTCGCGTCGCTCGGCGTCGTCGTCGCCGTCTTCCAGTGGGGGTGGGCCGCCTCGCTGTTGGGCGTCGAGGAGCCCGGGCCGATCATGAGCCTGATGCCGATCCTGCTGATCGGGATCGTCTTCGGCCTGGCGATGGACTACGAGGTGTTCCTGGTCAGCCGGATGCGGGAGGCGTACGTCAACGGCTCGGGGCCGCGCGAGGCGGTCGAGTCCGGCTTCGCGCACGGCGCCCGGGTGGTCGCCGCGGCGGCCGTGATCATGATCAGCGTCTTCGCGGGCTTCATCGGCTCCCCGGAGGTCATGATCATGATGGTCGGTCTGGGGCTCGCGGTGGCGGTCCTGTTCGACGCCTTCGTGGTGCGGATGACGATCGTCCCGGCCGTCCTGGCGCTGCTCGGCGACCGGGCGTGGTGGCTGCCGAAGCGGCTCGACCGGGTGCTGCCGAACGTGGACGTCGAGGGCGAGGGCCTCAGGAGCACCCTGGCCGCCGCCGACGACGACCGCGCGGAGGAGAGCCGCGACGGCCTGAGCCGCTCGCGCTAGCCGGCTCCGGCGCCGGAGAGACGGTGGTCGGCGGCGCGGCCGATGACCACCGTCTCCGCCGTCAGCGGCCCAGGCCGGCCACGGCCGCGGTGGCGGCGCGGGCGATCAGGGCGTCGTCGCGGGTGGCGCCCTCCTGGTCGCGGCTGGACAGGACGGCCATGACGATCGGGTTGCCGCCGTCCTCCGGCCAGAGCACGGCGATGTCGTTCCGGCCGCCGTAGCCGGCGGTGCCGCTCTTGTCGGCGACGGTCCAGCCGTCGGGGACGCCGGCGTCGATGAGGGTCTCGCCTGTGGTGTTGGTCGCCATCCAGGTGGTGAGGAGTTCGCGTTCCTCCCGCTCCAGGGCGTCGCCGAGCAGGTAGGCCCGCAGGCTGCCGGCCAGGGCGCGCGGCGTGCTGGTGTCGCGGATGTCGCCGGGCACGGCGTCGCTCAGCTCCGGCTCGTAGCGGTCCATCTCGGTGACGTCGTCGCCGAGTTCCTCCAGCGCGGCCTCCAGTCCTTCCGGTCCGTCGAGCGCGTCGAAGAGCAGGTTGGCCGCCGTGTTGTCGCTGTACCAGAGGGTGGCGGCGCTCAGCTCGCGCAGGCTCATCCCGGTCTCGACGAAGTTCTCGGTCACCGGGGAGTTGGGGACGATGTCGTCCGCCGAGTACTCGACCACCTGGTCCATGCCCTCGACGCCGTAGCGCTGGAGCGTGGCGCCCACGGCGAGGGACTTGAACGTGGAGGCGAAGGCGAACCGGTCGTCGGCCCGGTACTCGACCTCGCGGCCGGTGCCGGTGTCCAGCGCGTAGACGCCGAGGCGGGCGTCGAACTCCCGCTCCAGGGCGGCGAACTCGCGCTCCGTGTCGGCGGCGGACACCGGGGCGACCATGGCGGCGCCCTCGGGCGAGGGCGCGGGCGCGGCGGTCTGGCCGCAGGCCGGGAGCGCGACGAGCGCGAGCACGCCGGCCAGCCGGGCGGCGTTGCGGCGCAGGCGCGGTGGGGTGGTCATGGATGGGCCTCCGGACGTGGGAAGGGAACTGCGGTGGGTGGGGTGGGGGTGGGGGGACTGCCGTGATCACCGGTCGGGACCACCCTCCGGCCGGCGGCGCGGCGCCGTCCAAGACGTCGCGGCGCCGTTCCATGCCGTTCCGGCATAGCGGGTGGAGTGGGTCCGGCTCGCTGAGCGGTCCTAGAGGGCGTTGAGGAAGGCGGCCGCGACCGGCCCGGCGTCGCTGCCGCCCGAGCCGCCGTCCTCCAGGACCACGGCGAAGGCGAGGTCGCGCTCGCCGAGGAAGCCGATGATCCAGGCGTTGGTGGAGAGTTCGCCGTCCTCGTCGGCGAACTCGGCGGTGCCCGTCTTGCCGTGCGGTTCGCCGGGGACGCCGGCCAGCGCGGAGGCCGAGCCCGCCGTGACGGTCTCGCGCATCATCGACCGCAGCGCCTCGAACGTCTCGGGGGCCAGCTCGGCCGACGCCCGGTGCGGCTCGTCCACGGCCGCCGGCACGAGCACCGGCTGCCGGAAGGCGCCCTCCGCCACGGTCGCGGCGACCGAGGCCATCACCAGCGGGCTGGCCTGGACCCGCGCCTGGCCGATCATCGAGGCGGCCAGCTCGTTGTCGCTCTCGGCCGCCGGCACCGAGCCGTCGAAGGTGGCGGCGCCCACGTCCCACGCGGCGCCGATGCCGAACGCCTCAGCGGTGCGGCTCAGCGTGTCGGGCGCGAACCGGTCGCGGTGCGCGATCAGGCCCGTGTTGCAGGAGGCGGCGAACGCCTCGCGGAGCGTGGTGTCCTCGCCCAGTTCGAACTCGTCCTGGTTCTCGAAGGACTGGCCGTCGACGGTGACGGTGCGCGGGCAGCCGAGCACGTCGTCGGGCGTGGCGCCGCCCTCCAGGAACGCGGCCGCGGTCAGCACCTTGAACGTGGAGCCTGGCGCCAGCTGCCCGCGCAGCGAGCGGTCGAAGCCGTCCGCCGGCCAGTCGGCGGCGGCCAGCACAGCTCCGGTCGAGGGGCGGACCGCGACGACGGCGCCCTCCCGCCCGGCGTCGTCGAGCGCCGCCTCGGCGGCCCGCTGGACGGCCGGGTCGATCGTCGTCTCGACGGGGCTGCCCGCCTCGCCGCCCGGCCAGTCGTGCAGGGTCTCCACCGCGGCGCCCGAGGCGCGGTCCGCGATCACCATGGCCGCCGAGCCGGTGCCGGCCAACTGCTCGTCGTACCGCTCCTGGAGTCCTGAGACGCCGGCGCCCGACTCCGGGTCGAGGCCGCCGACCACGGCCCGCGCGGCGAGCGCCAGCTGCCGGGTGCCCTCCACGGACTCCACTCCGGGCACGGCGTCCAGCTCCGCCGCGTGCTCCTGGTGGACCGCGTCCCGCAGCGTCACCACCGGGACGGCCTGCTGGGGCTCCGCCTCGGCCACCCGGTCGGCCAGGGCGTCGGTGTCGATGCCGACGTCCAGCGCCTCCAACGCGGCCCAAGCCGCTGCCTGGTCGGTCAGCTCAGCCGGCCGGACCGCGATGTCCCAGACGGTCGCCCGGCCGGCCAGCTGGCTGCCGTCCGCCGCGAGTATCGGCGCCCGCTCGGCTTCCGGCCTGGACAGCACCAGCGTCTGTCCTTCGGCCAGCTCCGGGTGGACGAGCGCCGACTCCCAGACGACGGACCAGCCGTCGTCGCCCCCGGCGTCGTTCCCTTCGTCGGGCCGGAGCAGCGCGGTCGAGTCGTAGGACCACGCGTCGAGGCCGGCCAGGGTGAACGTCGCGGTGAACGGCACGGCGAGCTTGCCCTCGTCGGTCTCGCCGTTCTCGCCGGCCGCGTCCGGCGCCGGTTCCGGCTCGCCGGTCACGGTGAACTCCACCGCCTCGGGGCGGGTGTTGTCCCGCACCGACTCCAGCAGCGAGCGGGCCGCCTCCGGGTTGTCGGTGAGCCCGGCCGCCCCTTCCTGATCGTCGGCCGCCCAGGCGTCGAGGAACCGGCGGGCCGCGTCGGCCGCCGCCGCGCGCCCGTCGTCCCCTTCGTCCCGCCGGTTGAGCGCCAGCGCCACCCCCGCCGCCAGCACGGCGAGGACGAGCGCGAGCACCGCGCCCACCCCGGCCCTGCCACGCGGCCACCCGTACCGTCTCGTGCTCATGCGATCCTCCGCGCGCTCCGGGAACCCCCGCCGTCGTACCGGCTCACTCTCCGTCCGGGCCGTCGGCGGCGTCCAAGCCCCGAACGCGCGGTTCCATGCCGCTTTGGCATAATGCGGACCCATGGATCTCGTCGGGGCGTGCCGCGCGTTCGTCAACGTGAGCGAGCGCGGCAGTTTCACGGTCGGCGCGGCGGCGGCCCGGATGGCGCAGTCCGTCGCCAGCCGGCGGATCGCCGCGCTGGAACGGCATCTCGGCGAGCGCGTGTTGGAGCGGTCGTCGCGGCCGGCCGCGCTCACCCCCTTCGGCCGGGACATCCTGCCGCTCGCCGCCCAGCTGGTGCGGCTGGCCGACCGCCTGGAGCAGGAGGCGGAGGCCGCCAGGCACGCGCCGCTGCGGCTGGCCGTGCCCGACACCTGCCCCACCGGCTCCCTGGCCCGCTTCATCGCCGAGGCCCACGGCCACGGCCTCCGCCTCGACCCCCGCCCCGCGTCGCCCGCCGACCGCGCCGAGCTGCTGCGGTCCCGCCAGGTGCGGGCCGCCCTGCTCGCCCTGCCGCCGGCCGAGGCGACCTGGACGGTGCCGCTCGGCCTCGCCGTCGCCGGCGATCCGGGGAGCGGCCCGATCTACCTGGACACCCTCCGGCCCGGCCGCGCCGACCGCGACCGGCGGCCCCGCCGCGTCTGGCTCCAGTCCGAGGACGACGTGCCGCACATCAGGGACGGCCTGACCCGGCTGCGGGACGCCGTCGGGCTACGCCCGGCGCAGCTGGCCGTCGCCCACACGGTGGCGGCCGCCACGGCCGACGTGCTGAGCCACGGCGACGCGCTGCTCTGCTCGCCCGCGCAGGCCAGGGAGCTCCGGCTGCACTGGCGGCCGCTCGGCGAGCTCGACTCCGGGTTGGCCAGGGGCTTCTCGCTGGTGGTGGCGGACGAGGCGGACGCGGACGCCACGCGCGTCAGGCAGGCGTGCGGGGACGGGATCGCCCGCTGCCTCGGCGCCACCGAGCCCGCGGGGGTGGCGCGATGAGCGGCGGCACCAACGCGGTGCTCAGGGAGCTGCGGCAGGCGCTGCGGGACGGCGGGCTGCGCGGCTCCTTCCTGGTGCGCGACCTGGAGACGGGCGACGAGCTCGGCATCGACCCGGACATCGAGTTCCCGGTGGCCTCGCTGGTGAAGGTGCCGCTCGCCCTGGCGACGCTGGAGCGCGTCCGGCTGGGCGAACTCGACGGCGCCACCGCGCTCGAGGTCGCGCCGGGGCGCGTCACCGCGCCGGGACCCACCGGGCTCAGCCGCTTCCGCCATCCGGCCCGGATCGCCGTCGACGACCTGCTCTACCTCTCCATGGCGATCAGCGACAGCGTCGCGGCCGACGCGCTGTTCGAGCTCACCCCGCCGGCCAGGGTCGCGGCGATCATGGACGGCCTCGGGCTGCGCGGCATCGTGATCCGCCACCTGATGGACGACCTGATCGGCACCCCGTGGATGCAGTTCCAGGGGGACGAGGCGCACCTGGCGCAGGCCCTGGCGATCGACGCCGGCACGGCCGGCCGGGGCCACCGGCTGCCGCACTTCGACGTGGCGCGGGCCAACATCGGCACGGCGCGCGCCTTCGTCGACCTGCTCCAGGCGGTGTGGACCACCCCATCGGAGGTTCATCCGGACGTCGCTGAGCGGCTGCGTGGCCTGATGGCGGACAACCTGCTGCGCCACCGCCTCGCGCCGGACTTCGTCTCCGACACCTCCACCTGGTCGTCCAAGACCGGCACCCAGCTCAACCTCCGGCACGAGGTGGGGGTGGTCAAGCACGCCGACGGGCAGGCGTACGCGGTGGCGGCGCTGACCGAGTCCCAGGTGGCGGCGAGCAGCCAGCCGGCCGCCGAGGCCCTGATGGGCCACGTCGCCCGCCAACTCCGCGACTGGCTCCGCGCGGCCTGAACGCTCCGCCCGAACCGCGTGTCAGCCCGCGAGGACCGTGCTGGCCAGGGTCACGTGGACGACGGTGCCGCCGAGGATGCTGAGCAGGGCGTCGCGGCGCCACAGGTGGAGGCCGACGGTGGTGGCGAGGGCCGCCAGCGGGACGAGCGCCCGGGGTTCGGTGACCGGCAGGTCGCGCAGGCAGTAGACGACCAGGATCACCATCACGCCGGCCGGCATCCTGGTGGCGAGGTGGCGGACCGTTTCGCTGGCGCGCAGCGGGGCGAGGACGGTGAAGGGGAGGGCGCGGAGCGCCCAGGTGACGGCGGCGGAGAGGGCGACCGCGGCCAGCAGGTAGGGCGTCTCAGGCATCGGCCGGCCTCCGGCGGTGGGTGACGACCCGGCGGGCCAGCAGCCCGGTGGTGAAGAGGGCGAAGGCCACAAGCAGCAGCTGGTCGGGGGCGACGAGCCGGGCGACCAGCGCGCTGAGCAGCGCGAGCAGCGGGGTGGGGAGGTCGCCGCGCCGGTCCCGGAGGGCGTCCAGCGCCAGCACGGTGAACAGGGCGGTCAGCGCGAACTCGAGACCGGTGACGCTCGCCGGGATCAGCGCGCCGAGCAGCGCCCCCGCGGTGGCGCCCCCGACCCAGTAGACGTGCAGGTACGCCTGGAGCCAGAGGACGCGCCGGCCCGACCAGCTCCCGGCGCGCTCGCCGGTGGTCAGGGCGTACGCCTCGTCGGTCAGCGCGAAGGTGCTGTAGGCCCTGGCGAGGCCGCCCTCGACCCGGTGCAGCGGGAAGGACAGCGCGTAGAAGACGTGCCGGATGTTGACCAGGAACGCGGTGAGGGCGACGGTGCCGAGCGGGGCCAGCGCGCCGACCAGGCCGACCAGCAGGAACTCGAACGAGCCGGCGTAGACGGCGAGCGTGAACAGGCTGGCGTACCACCAGTCGAGTCCTGACTGGGTGACGAGCATCCCGAACGCGACGCCGAGCGGGACCAGGCCGAGCCCCACCGTGCCGGAGTCCCGGAGGGCGGCGGCGCGGTCCTCGGGCTCGACCGTGGAGAGGGGCATGCCTGAAATTCTAGGAAGAAACGCCCCTCATATGGTTGCCATCTATGACCCTATGATCGTCAGGTGAGCAATGAAGTGAGCCTTGATGCCCTCGATCGCGACATTCTGTTTCACCTGCGCCGGGACGGCCGGCTCACCAACGTCGAGCTGGCCAGGCGGGTCGGCCTGACGCCACCGCCCTGCCTGCGCCGGGTCAAGCGGTTGGAGGAGGCCGGCGTCATCGCCGGCTACCGCGCCGTGATCGATCCCGAGGCCGTCGGCCGCGGCCTCGAGGTGCTGGTGGACGTCGAGGTCTCCGCGAACGACCTGCGGACCATCGAGGTGTTCGAGGAGACCGTGGCCGGCTACGAGGAGGTCGTCGAGTTGCGCCGGATGTTCGGCCGGCCCGACTACTTCCTCCGCGTCCAGGTCGCCGACCACGACGCCTACGACGCCTTCGTCGTCGGCCGGCTCACCGGCCTGCCAGGACTCCTGCGGGTCACCTCGCACCTGACGATGCGGAAGATCAAGACCGAGGGCTGACCGGATCTCCTGCGGCCACCTCCAGGGCCTCGGCCGCCGCCCGGGTGCGGGCCTCGACGGCCTCGATCACCGACACCATGTCGAGCCGGCCGTTGCCGAGGCCGACGCTCTCGCCGTAGAGCTCGCTCGCCAGGTCCAGGAGCGGGGTGGCGATGCCGGCGGCGCGCGCCGCGTCCGCGATCAGCCGGGTGCTGTTGAAGGCGTCCGCGGTCGCGGCCTGCACCGAGAACTCGCGCTCCACCAGCTTGGGGACCTTCACCCGGCTGAGGTCGCTGGCCAGCTGGCCGGCGTCGAGCGCGGCCCGGAACGTGCCGAGGTCGAGGCCGATCCGGTCGGCGAAGTGCGTCGCCTCGGCCAGTCCCGCGACCATCGTGTTGAGGTACAGGTTGACCGCCAGCTTCGTCAGCAGCCCGGCGCCGACCGGGCCGCAGGGCACCGTCTCCCGGCACATCGGGCCCAGCACCGGGCGCACCTCGGCGACCGTCTCCGGATCGCCGGCCAGCAGCGCGACCAGCCGGCCCTCCTCGGCCGGCCGCCGCGAACCCGACACCGGCGCCTCGACATAGCGCCCGCCCGCGGCGAGGACGTCCGCCGCGAGCCCCCGCGAGTACTCCGGCGCGTGCGAGCCCATCGAGACCAGCACCCGGCCGTCGACCAGCCCCGCGAAGCCGGGCGTGCCGCGCCCCAACACCGCGTCGAGTGCCGCCTCGTCGTACAGCATCACGATCACGATCCCGGCCCGGCCGAACACCTCGGCGACGCTGCCCGCCACCGCCGCGCCGGCCGCCCGCAGCGGCTCGGCCCGCTCGGCCGACCGGTTCCAGACCACCAGACGGGTGCCGGCCGCCGCCAGGTTCAGCGCCATCGGCTGCCCCATCACGCCGAGGCCGACGAAACCGATCTCCTCCTGGGGGGTGGCGGCCATGCTCGACGCTCCTCGCTCGCGGGGACGCCGGCAGCGTAGCCCGTGCCACGAGACCCCGGTGGCTTGACTCTCACACCGTGTGAGACGGTCGACTCGGAGACGTCATGTTCACCATCGGAGACTTCGCCCGCCACGGCCGCGTGTCGGTCCGGATGCTGCGTCACTACGACGCGACCGGACTGCTGCGCCCGGCCCATGTCGACCCCGCCACCGGCTACCGCCACTACACCGCGGCCCAGCTCGCCCGCCTCAACCGGATCATCGCCCTGAAGGACCTGGGGTTCACGCTCCAGCAGGTGCGGGACATCATCGACGAGCGGGTGGACGTCGCGGAGCTGCGCGGCATGTTGCGGCTGCGGCGCGCCGAGCTGGAGGCCACGATGGCCGCGTCGGCGCGTCGGCTGGTCCAGGTCGAGGCGCGGCTCCGATCGATCGAGAGCGAGGGGCACATGCCCACCGACGACGTCATCCTCAGGACCGTGCCCGCCGTGCGGGTGGCCGAGCTGACCGGGACCGCCGCCAGCTTCGGGCCCGACGACATCGGCCCGGTCATCGGCCCCCTCTACGAGGAGCTGTTCCGCCGCCTGGCCGCGGCGGGCGTCACCCCCACCGGGCCCGGCGTCGCCTCCTACGAGGACGCCCCCGAGGGCGGCGGCCGGATCACCGTGCACGCCGCCGTCCAGGTCTCCGCGCCGCTCCGGGACGGGAGCGCGGACGGCGACTTCCGGGTACTCGACCTGCCGGTACTCGACCAGGCGGCGACCATCGTGCACCGCGGCTCGATGGACGCGGTGGTGCCCACCGCCCAGGCCCTGGGCCGCTGGATCGACGCCCACGGCTACCGGTCGACGGGCTATCCGAGGGAGGTCACCCTGGAGTGCCCGGAGAACCGGGACGACTGGGTGACCGAGCTCCAGGCCCCGGTGACCCCGGCCTGACGGCCCGGCGCCCCACGGGGGTCAGTCCTCGCCGACCACCCGCAGGTCGTCTCCCAGGGCGGTCGCTATCGCGGCCGCCCTGGAGTGGTCGTCGAGCCGGCGCGTCAGATAGGCGGCGGCGTGCCCGTGGCGGAGCGACCACCAGGCGGCCGAGCCGCCGATGCCGCCCTTGGCTATCTTGCCGCGGTCGCGGACCAGGCCGAGCGTCCAGGTGAGCCGGGTGCCGAAGACCTCGTCGAAGCCGGTGACCTGGGAGGCGAGGAGTTCGGCGTGCAGCTCGGGGCCGAGCAGCCTCGCGACCGGGCCCGCCCCGTCGGTGAGTTCGGCGAAGAACCCGGCCATCGCGGTCGCGGTGGTGTGCAGGTTGACGGCGCCGAAGACCGACCGCCGCCAGCCGGGCGAGTTGGTCAGCGCGAGGTCGAGCGGGCCGGCGGGGATCCGGAGCCAGGGCGCCGCGTGCAGCCGCTCCGGCCAGTCGGGGTGCGCGAACTCCAGCTCCGCGACCCGCCCCGACGCGGCCTCCGGCACCCCGAACCACGCGTCGAGCCCGAGCGCCGGCCGCACCACCCCGTCGTACACCTCGCCCAACGTGGCGCCGGTGGCGGCCCGCAGCGCGCCGTCGACGAGGTGGCCGTAGGTCAGCGCGTGCTCCCCGAGCCCCGTGCCCGGCGGATACTCGGGCGCGGCCGCGGCGAGCGACGCGCGCAACCCGGCGTCGTCCAGCGGGTCGAGACCGGCGGCCTCGGCGGGGAACCGCGGCTGCCCCGACCGGTGGACGAGGATCTGCCGCAGCGTGGTGCGGTCCTTGCCGCGCGCGCCGAACTCCCGCCAGTGCCCGGCGACCGGCTCGTCGAGCCCGATGGCCCCGTCCCGGACGGCGACCAGCGCGGCGAGCGTGACGAACGTCTTCGACAGCGAGTACGGCATCACCAACGTGTCGGCGGACCAGGGGCGTTGGCGCCCCGCGTCGGCCCAGCCGCCGCCGAGCCGCACGACCTCCCGCCCGTCCCGCCAGACCGAGACGCCCGCCCCGGTCTCCCGCCCCTCGTCCACCAGCCCCTGGAAGACCTCCCGCACCCGCTCGTACCCGCTCGCGACGAACCCCTCGACATCCATGCCCCGGACGATACCCCCATGGGGTATGCGCGGCAATGGTTCGCCACGATGTCCACGGGC
This sequence comes from Streptomyces mayteni, assembly GCF_054783955.1. Classification (NCBI taxonomy): domain Bacteria; kingdom Bacillati; phylum Actinomycetota; class Actinomycetes; order Kitasatosporales; family Streptomycetaceae; genus Streptomyces; species Streptomyces mayteni. Next base: position 20,827 of record NZ_BAAGPR010000055.1, read on the forward strand.
TGGAACGGCGCTTGACGTGCGGAGGGGCCCCTGGTTGGCTTCGGAGATATCAGGCTTTGTGCGGGGATCGGATCGCATGGGAGGACACGTCGTGGCATGTCGCTCGTGTGACGCCCCCGCCCGACTGGCCGGCCTGGCCCGGGTGTTGCGCCGCCACATCGACCTGCTGCGGGTCTCCGGCTCCCTCTGTCGCGCCTGAACTCCCGTGCCCGCGTCGCCCGTTGAGGGCGGCTCGCCGCTCACCCCCTTCTCCCCATCGCATTCCCTCTCTCGTGCCGTGCGCGCCCGCGCGCCCGGCCGTCATGGAAGGACGTCATCACGTGACCACCACCCCGCAGACGGACGAACCGATCCTCGACACCGCCGACGACCCGCAACCCGGGCTGCGCGCCTATCTGGAGGTCAAGCGCGCCGCGCTGCTCGCCAGGCGGGAGGCGGCGAAGGCCACCCCGCGCGAGGGGGCCAACCACCTCCGCGCCACCGCCACCGCCGAGTCCCGCAGCGGCGTGCGGCGCATCCGGATCCGGCACCACCAGATCATCAGCGACTCCGGCGCCGACTTCGCCGGCTACGATCTGGGGCCCGCCTCCCCGGAGATCCAGCTGGGCGTGCTCGGCAGCTGCCTCACCCACGTGTTCCTGATCCAGGCCGCCGACCTGCGGATTCCGCTGGACGCGCTGGACGTCGAGGTGGAGGCCGATCACGAACCCCGGGGTGGAACGCCGGGCTTCGAGGAGGTGCCGATCTACCCGCACCACATCACCTACACCGTGCGGGTCACGTCCCCGGCCTCGGCGGAGCGCATCCGCGAGCTGCACGAGGCCGTGGAACGCAACTGCCCGATCTACAACCTGCTGCTCAACCCGCAGCAGATCACCGGCAGGGTGGTGCTGAACGGCGGCCCGCAGGAGGGCTGACGCATCAGGCGGCGGGCCCACCCCGCTCCCTCGGCAGTCTCTCGCCCGCCTCCACCGCCACCGGCAGCCGGTTCCCCGCCGGTGGCAGTGGGCAGGTGGCGAAGTCCGTGTAGGCGCAGGGCAGGTTGACGGCCCGGTTGAAGTCCAGGGTGACGCGGCCCGCGTCGTCGGGCGGGCCGATCGACAGGGAGCGGACCGCGGCATAGGTGGTCACCCCGGACGTGGCGTCCGTGAACAGCGCCGTCAGATGCCCGGATCGGTGGCCGTTGAACACGGTGAGCCGGTGGGTGCCGCCGCCGTCCGGCGGCTCGAACTCGACCCGGCCCGGCGCGTCGTAGACGTGCTCAAGGCCCTCCGCCACGGCGCCGACCGTCACCGCGCGCGGCGCGTCGAACGGCAGGTAGCGGCCGCGCAGCGCCCACCGCTCGTCCGGGGCGTACGCCGGGGTCTCCACATGCCCGGTACGGAGGGCGTGGTCGGGGTCGCGGGGGCGGAGGATCGCCTGGCCGCCACGGATCGCGACCTCCAGGGCACGCTCCCCGTGGCGGGCGAACACGCTGGCCCGCTCGGCGAGTTCGGCGAAGACATACCGGCCGTGGACCGGGGTGCCCTCGACGTCCAGTTCCTCGCCCTCGGCCAGTTCGACCACCACCCCCTCGGCCGTGCTCGACCAGCTGCCCGGGGCGTCGTCGAAGCGGGTCGGTTCGGGGGTCAGCCAGCGCAGGCTGGTGATGGCGAGAAAACCGTGCGGGGCGGCGAGGTTCCGTTCGCGCTCGGCGTGCCACCGCGCCCAGTCGTCGGCGAACCGGGTGGCGTCCGTCCTGTCCGTCATGGGGAGGCTCCTTCGGAGACGGTGCGCGGGCCGCCGGGCACGGCGGCCAGCAGTTCCTGGGTGTAGGGGTGCCGGGGGCTGGAGAACACCTCGGCCACCGCGCCCTGTTCCACGGCCCGGCCGTGCCGCATCACCAGCACCCGGTCGCAGACCTGCCTGACCACCGCCAGGTCGTGCGAGATGAACACGTACGCGAGACCCAACTCCTCGCGCAGCTCGGCCAGCAGCGTCAGGATCCTGGCCTGCACCGACACGTCGAGCGCGGAGACCGGCTCGTCCAGCACCAGCAGCCGAGGGGTGAGCGCCAACGCCCGGGCGATGCACACGCGTTGACGCTGGCCGCCGGACAGCTCGGTCGGGCGACGGGCCCCCGCGGCGGCCGGCAGCCGCACCAGGTCGAGCAGGTCGGCGACCCGCCGCGCGCGGCCCGGGACGCCGAAGGCGCGCAGCGGTTCGGCGATCGCCTCGGCGACGGTGAAGGTGGGGTCGAGCGAGCCGTAGGAGTCCTGGAAGACCGGCTGGACATGCCGCCGCAGTCGCCGCAACCGGCCGGCCGGCACGGACGTGAGGTCCACGCCGTCCAGCACGATGCGGCCGGCGTCCGGCCGGTCGAGGCGCAACAGCAGCTGCGCCAGCGTCGACTTGCCCGAGCCGGACTCGCCGACGACGCCGAGCGAGCCGCCGCGCGGCAGCGTGAAGCTCACGTCGTCCACGGCCGTGGTGACCTGGCGTCCGCCCTGCGGCAGCCGGGTGCGGAAGACCCGCCGCACGTTCTCCACGGCGAGCAGCGGCTCGGCGGCCGGCGCCGCCTGCGTGGCGGGCGGCGCGGTCAGCGAGGGCGCCGCGGCGACCAACTCCCTGGTGTACGGGTGCGAGGGCGCGCCGATGACGGCCGCGCTCGGGCCCGTCTCCACCACCCGCCCCTCCGACATGACGGCGACGCGCTCGGCGCGCTCCGCCGCGACGGCCAGGTCGTGGGTGATCAGCAGCAGCCCGGTGCCGGTCCGCCGGGTGACGTCGGCCAGATGGTCGAGGATGTGCCGCTGCACGGTGACGTCCAGCGCGCTGGTCGGCTCGTCCGCGATCAGCAGCCGTGGCCCGCCGGCCAGCGCGACGGCGATGAGCACCCGCTGGCACATCCCGCCCGACAGCTCGTGCGGGAATCGCTCGGCCACCCGCTCGGGTTCCGGCAGCCCTGCCTCGCCCAGCAGCTCCCGCGCCCGCCGCGCGACGGCGGCCCGGCCGCGCTCCAGACCGTGGACGCGCAGCACCTCGGCCACCTGGGCGCCGACCCGCTGCACCGGGTTGAGGGACGCCTTCGGGTCCTGCGGGACGAAGCCGATCTCGCGGCCCCTGATGCCGCGCAGGACTCGGTCGGGCAGCCCGACGAGGGGGCGCGCGTCGAGCGCGACCGAGCCCGCGACCGGCTCGGTGCCGTCTGGCAGCAGGCCGAGCACGGCCAGGCCGACGCTCGACTTGCCGGAGCCCGACTCGCCGACCAGCGCGACGGTCTCGCCCGCCGCGACCGTGAGCGAGGCGCCGCGCACCGCGGGCACGCGGCCGCCGCGCCGGGTGCGGTAGGAGACGTGCAGGTCGCGGACGGCGAGCAACGGGGGTTGGTCGTTCGGTCGGTTCATGACGGGACTCCGGTGCGTTCCAGTGCGCGGGCGACGCGGCTGGTGGCCAGCACGACCAGGGCGATCGCGAGGCCGGGGAAGGTGGTGACCCACCAGGCGGTGGTCAGGTAGTCGCGGCCGTGCGAGACCATCGCGCCCAGCTCGGGCGCCGGCGGCGCCGCCCCGTAGCCGAGGAAGCTCAGCGCCGAGATCGACAGCACCGCGCCGCCGACGTCCAGCGCCGCCAACACCAGTACCGGCGGGGAGGCGTTGGGCAGCACGTGCCGCCGCAGGATGGTCGGGGTGCGGCTGCCGCCGGCGACCGCGGCCCGCACATACGCGCTGCCCCTGATCCGCAGCACCTCGGCCCGCACCACCCGCGCGAAGTTGGGGATGCCGGCGATGCCGACGGCGATCGCCACGTTGGTCGTGCCGAAGCCGAGGATGGACACCACGGCCAGCGAGAGCAGCAACCCGGGGATCACGACCAGTACTTCGACCACCCGCATCAGCAACTGGTCGAGCCAGCCCCCGAGATAGCCGGCGAGCGTCCCGAGGAACGCGCCGACGGCCAGTGCCAGCGCGACGGCCAACAGGCCGGCGACGAGCGAGACGCGGGTGCCGTGCACCACCCTGGCGTGGATGTCGCGCCCCAGGTTGTCGGTGCCGAACCAGTGCTCCGCGCCCGGCGGGACGAGGCTGCTGGCCGGATCGGTGAGCAGCGGGTCCTGGCCGGCGAACAGGCCGGGGGCGACCGTCCAGCCGAGGACGAGCAGCAGGTACAGCACGGCCAGCAGCAGCCCGGGCCGCCGGCCGACGCGCCGCGCCCACCCGCGTCCCGCCCCGCCGGCGGTGGTGAAGGACGCCGACGTCGCGTCTCCCGCCATCACGCCCCCCGCAGGACGATCCGCGGATCGACCCGCGGATAGATCAGGTCCACGGCCAGGTTGACCAGCACGTAGAGCGCCCCGGCCAGGAAGACCAGCGCGCGGATCACCGGGAAGTCGTGACCGCCGATCGCGTGGGCGGTGAGCGTGCCGAGACCCGGCCGCGAGAAGACCGTCTCGGTGATGACGGCCCCGGCGACGATCCCGCCGATCATCAGGCCGAACAGCGTCATCGCGGGGATCGCCGCGTTGCGCAGCGCGTGCGCGGTCGTGGCGCGCAGCCGGCTCGCGCCCTTGGCGCGCGCCGTCCGCACATACGGCTCCGCGAGCGCCGTGCGCAGGCTCCGGCTGAGCACCTGGGCCAGGGTGCCGATGCCGGGCAGGGCGAGCGCGAACGCGGGCAGCACCAGCTGCGCGAGATCGCCGGCGCCGTACGCCGGGAACCAGCCGAGCCCGAAGGAGAACACCTGGAGCAGCACGATGCCGGTCCAGAAGCTCGGCACCGCGTTCCCGACCACCGTGGCCGACAGCACGGCCGACCGCAGCGGCGCCTTCGGCAGCAGGGTGCCGGCCACCGCCGCCGCCACGCCGATGACCAGGGTCAACAGCAGGGCGGCGGCGGCCAGTTCGAGGGTGGGCCCGAGCGATCTGCCGAGCACGGCGCGCACCTCGTCGCCGGTGGTGAAGGAGGTGCCGAAGTCGAGCCTGGCCGCCTGCCACACGAAGTCGAGGTACTGCTCGTGGATCGGCCGGTCAAGGCCGAGTTCGGCGCGGAGCGCGTCCGCCGCGGCCGGGTCGACGGACGACGCCTCGCCGCCGCTGCCGCGCAGCATCACCGACACCGGGTCGCCGGGCACCAGGTGCAGCACCAGGAAGGACACGGTCAGCGCGGCCCACAGCACGAACAGGCCGTTGCCGAGCCGGACCAGGACGTAGCGGGTCACGGCGCGAGCCACACCTCGTTGAGCAGCGGCTTGGCCTCCAGGTCGGTGCGGAAGCCGCCCACCGCGTCGCCGAAGCCGTAGGCCGAGACCCGGTCGTAGACGGGGATCGTGTACCCGCGCTCGACGATCAGCCGCTGCGCCCGGTCGGCGATCTCGCCGCGCTCCGCCGGGTCCACCGTGGTCTGGAGGGCGTTCAGCAGCTCGTTCAGCTCCTCGTCCGGGTTGCCGTACCGCATGCTGTACGCCGGGTCGAAGGAGGAGTAGACGAGGCGCAGCACGTCGACGTCGCCCCGGGTCTGGCTCCAGGTGGTGATGTCGCCCGGGTACTCGTCGATGGTGACGTCCGGGAACGTCGCGACCGGGTCGAGGACGAGTTCGATCCCGACCTCGGCCCACTGCTGCTGGACCAGCTGGTGCTGCTGCTCGGCCAGCGGGTCGGTGGACTCGTAGGTGATGGTGAGGCTCAGCCGCTCGCCGTCCGCGTTCCGGCGGATCCCGTCGTCGCCGACCGTGTCCCAGCCCGCCCCGTCGAGGAGTTCGGCCGCGGCCTCCGGGTCGTACCTGATCTCGTCCGACTGGTCGAGGTAGCCGGGGTTGGCCGTGGTCAGCACGCCGGTGGCCGTCTCGTTGACCCCGTTGTAGACGGCCGCCACGATCGCGTCCCGGTCCAGCGCGAGGCTGAGCGCGCGGCGGGTGTCCTCGTCCCGCAACCTGGGGCTCAGCGGCAGCGGGATGTAGGGGATGGCGATGGCCGGGAGCGCGGAGGTGGCCACGGTGAACCCGGGGGTGTCCGCCAACTGGGCCTGGGTGGCGGGCTGTACGGCCTCGATGAGGTCGACCTGCCCGCTGGTGAGGGCGCCCTGCCTGACGCTGCCCTCCGGTATCGAGTCCAGCTGCACGGCCTCGACGTGCGCGGCGCCCTGGTTCTCGGCGAGCGGCGACGCCCACGCGTAGTCGTCGCGCCTGACCAGCCGCACCGAGGTCTCCGGGGTGAACTCGTCCAGCGTGAAGGGTCCGGACGCGGCGAAGTCGCCGAGGCACAGCTCGGCCGGGTCGTTGCCGAGCGAGGCGGGGGAGTACTGCACCAGCGACTGGGTGGCGGTGGCCTGGAGGAACTGCGCGTTGGGCTCCTCGAACACGACGGTGGCGGTGTGCGCGTCCTCGACCACCGTCTCCCGGTAGCCGGCCAGGAAGCTGAAGCCCTGCGGGGCCTGGACGCCGAGCTCGATGATCGCGTCGAAGTTGGCCCGGACGGCCTCGGCGTCGAACGCCGCGCCGTCGCTGAACGTCACGTCGTCGCGGAGGTGGAACGTGAAGCGGGTGACGTCGTCGCTCACCTCCCAGGAGGTGGCGAGCCACGGCAGGATCTCGCCGGTCGCCGGGTCCTGCTCGGTGAGCGTGTCGGCCAACTGCCGGCCGATCATCCGGGAGTTGAGCTGCGGCCGCTGCCGCGAGTCGACGCAGTCCGGCGCCGCGTTGAACGCGTACCGCAGCGTCCCCCCGTCGACCGGCTCCCCGGCGTCCGCCGTCTCGGCGGCGCCACCACCTCCGCCGCCGCAGGCGGTGAGCAGCACGACGAACGAGACGGCCAGCACGGCGGCGGAGTTCGACCCCCGCGATCTGGCCCGTGATCCGGGCAGGCGTGTGGACAACACGGCAGAAGGTTCCTTTCGAGGCCCGGCCCCCCGCGCGGTCGGGCGGGCAGGCCGGCGCGGCCGTCGACGAAGGACGGCAGGCGTCAGAAGATCAGGAGATCAAGCTCGGAAGAGTTCGGAAGAGCTCGGAAGAACTCAGCAGAGAGAGGACCGCGCGCGGCTCGGGGCCGGGGCGACGGTGCAGGCGCGAGGAAGACGTCCGTCAGGCGGAACAGGAGGCCGTCGTGACACGACCGAGGTCGACGTGTCGACGTGACGTCAAGAGCGAGCGCATGGGGACGAGAATGAGCCAGCCCGCGACATTCGTCAAGGGCGTGGCTCACCATGTGGACACGGTGTCCGGCGATCAGCGCGCCAGGGAGAGACAGAACTCGTTTCCCTCGGGATCGGCCAGGACGACGTTCTGCGCGTGCTCGGCCCGAACCGTCGCCCCGAGCGCGGTGAGGCGCCCCACCTCCGCCGCCAGGTCCTCGGCCAGCAGGTCCAGGTGTACCCGGTTCTTCACGCGCTTGGCCTCCGGCACCAGTTGGAACCACAGACGCGGACCGCCAGCCGCCGCCTCGACCAGAACGGTGGGATCGTCCTCCGGCCGCGTGATGCCGAGCGAACGCAGGCGCGCGAGTCCCGCGTCGTCATAGGGGGCGACCGCGTACCCGTCGAGGGCGGCGGCCCAGAAACGGGCCACGCCGGCCGGGTGCGCACAGTCGAAGACGATGTCGTGAAGCCGCGCCATCCCCCCATGGTGCGCGCGAGGACCGGACGGCGTCGCGCGAGTCACTTCGTCGTCCGGATCCTGGGCGCGGGCTACCTGGTGGTCCTCGGCCTCCAGGCGCCCGATCCTGACGGGCCTGACCACCAATCTCCTCAACCCGAAGATCGCCGTCTTCCACACGGGGCTGCTGCCGCCGCTGGCCCCGGAGGCGCTCCCCACCACAGCCGGCCTCGGGCTGCTTGTCCTGCTGCACGCCGCCCTCACCCTGACCTGGCTCGGCGGCTATGTCCACGTCGTCTCCAGGGCTCGCTCCGTCTTCGAACGGCCCTCCGTCCGACGTCTGTTGGACCGGGCCACCGGCCTGCCGCTCATCGCCTTCGGAGCGCGGGTCGGCGCGGACGTGGCCTGACGCGGGGCAACCAGAAGGGGTGTTCACCTGTCCAACAGGGTGAATTCACCTACCAACGCTCCGAGGTGCATACCGTGAGGCAACGTCGCACACGTCGGGCCGCCGCCGCGGTGGCCGTCGCGCTCGTCCCGTTCTTCCTGCTCAGCGCCGCTCCGGCCCACGCCGACGGCACGGCCATCGAACCGATCGACCTCCCCGAACTGCCCTACTGCGACGACGCCGTGGCCGACGGGTCGCTCCTCGTGGAGCTCCTCGACGTGCCCGAGGGTGCGCCGGCCACCGAGTGGCAGGAGTTCACCTACCGCGTCACCAACCTCGGTGACGAGCCGGCGGCTCCGGTGTACGCCCAGGCCGACATGTGGACGTACCCGGACGACGGCGCGGACGATCCGTTCCCGTTCGCCTTCGAGTGGAACGTCAACGGCGCCTGGCGGGAGTTGCAGTTCGAGAGCGACTACGCGAACGGCTACTTCGGCATCGTGCGGGACCTTCAGCCCGGCGAGTCCGCCGAGGCGCGGCTGCGGGGGCGTTCGCGGGTGGACCGGTCGGGTTGGGCCGAGCTGACCGCCAGGGCCAGGCACGACGTGGCCGAGGGGCAGTGCGTCACCGCGAAGGCCGAGGCGGAGCTCATCCTGGAGTCCGCCGGCCCGGGCCCCACCGAGCCCACCCCCGACGACCCGTCGCCCACCGAGCCCACCCCGGAACCGACGGCCCCTGAGCCGACCACGCCACCGGTGGACAACCGCGCCGCGCCGCGGGGCGACGAACTGGCCGACACCGGGGCCGACGCCCGCCTCCCGGTGGTGGCCGCGCTGGCCGCCGGCACCGTCGCGGCCGGCGCCGGCGTGCTGGTCGTGGCCCGCCGGCGGAACCGGTAGCGAGCCGCGCGGGCACGGCCGAGAAGATCCATCACGTCCTGCCCGCACGGCATCGTGGCGGACGACGACCGCGCCGTCGACCGCTGTGACACGGCGGTGACGCCAACCGGGGCAACCGGAAGATGTGTTCACCCGTCCCACGAGGTGTATTCACCCCCCGCATCGTGAGGTGCCCACCGTGAGGCAACGTCGCCCACGCCATGTCACCGTGGCCATCGGACTCGTTCCCTTCGTCCTGTTCAGCGCCGTTCCCGCGCACGCCGAGGGGGTGAGCATCGAGCCGATAGAGGTGGCCGAGCTGCCCTACTGCGAGGACGACGGGGAAGACGAGTCGCTCCTCGTGGAGTTCGTCGACGTGCCCGAGGGCGGGCCGGCCACCGAGTGGCAGGAGTTCACCTATCGCGTCACCAACCTCGGTGACGAGCCGATGACATCGGTGTACGCCTTCGCCGACATATGGGCGTTCCCGGACGACGAAACGGTCGACCCGTACTCGGCCGTCCTCGAGTGGAACGTCAACGGTGAGTGGCGGGAGGTGCAGTTCGAGAGCGACTACGCGAACGGCTACTTCGGCATCGTGCGGGACCTTCAGCCCGGCGAGTCCGCCGAGGCGCGCATGCGGGGACGGGGGTTCGAGGATTCGTCGGGACGGGCGGACCTGATGGCGTCGGTTCACCACCACTCGGGCCCGGAGCTCTGCCTGGACAGCGCGGCCGAAGCGGAACTCACCCTGGAGTCCACCGACCTCGGCAGCGCGCTCCGGGCGGTGGCCGCGGTGGCCGCGACAGTCGTCGTCGTGGCCGGTGCGCTGATCCTGGTCCGCCGCCGGAACCGATGACGACGCCGACCGGCTGATCGACCCGAGCCCCGGGAAGACCCGATGCGGCCGGCCGTGCCCGTCACGCGCCGGAGTGGCTGCCGCACCCAGCGGTACGCGAAGGAGGTGCTGGCCCGCATAGCGGCCAGACTCACCGATCCGGAGGCGCTGCGTGACGCGTTGGCTGTGACGCTGCGCCCACTGGCCCACCCGGGTAGTGGGCCTGACGTCACAGTGGTGACCGGCCTCGAAGGACCCGTGCGGCCGGCCCTGCCGGTCACCTGCTCCTCCTGCCTGCACGGCATCGTCGCGGGCGATCTCCTCCGCCACCCTCTCCACGGCGGTGCGGGGGCCGAGCTTGCTGACGGCCGCCGCGGCGCGGGCCGGGGTGAGGAGGGCCGTGGCCTGGAGCAGGAGCCAGGCGGGGATTCCGGCCGCGCCCTCGGGCGGCGGGAGGTAGGGGCGGGAGCCGTCGTAGCGGGCGTCCTCGGCGAAGGACGGGTGCTTCACCTTGGCCACCGGGCGTTCGCTCGACTCCGGCCAACTGCCGGCCGGCCGCAGGACGTAGCCCTCGGCGAGGTTGTCCGGCAGCTCGGGCAGGCCGAAGAGGGCCGGGACCCGGGTCGGGAAGGCCGGCGGCAGGTCCTGGAGCCGGGACAGCGGTCCGCGAGCCAGTGGCCGTCGGCCGTGGCGTCGAACAGCAGCCAGCGCGGGTCGGGCGCGTACCAGACGCCGGTCTGCACCGGCTCGGCGCCGGGCACGGCGGGCACGTCCGGGTGCGGGTAGTGGCCGCCGGCGAGTTCGCCGTAGAGCGTCACGACGACGGCGTCCGGCAGCGTCGCCGCGAAGCGGGCCGCGGCCACGGACAGCGCCGGCCAGATCCGGCTGACGCCGAAGAAGCCGTCGAGCGCGGTCTCGCCCAGCGATTCGCGCCGCTTCGCCGGGCGGATGCCCGCCGGGTCGCAGACGACGGCGAAGTGCGCGCCATGCACCTTCTCCAGCGCGATCCACTCGCGCGCTCCGACCTCGCCGAGCCGGGCCCGGGAGGGGATCTTCGGGTACGGGCGCGGCGGCGGGCCCCCGGCGGTGGTGTCGGCCATGGCGGAGATCATCGCCACGCGAACCGGCGCCGGGCAACCGGGATTTCCCCGCGGCGAAGGCGGTGGCCGGGCGCCCACTTGACCGCGCCATATCGTTTAACGATACGATCGATAAACGATATGGCGCTGAAGGGTGAGACGCATGAACGACGCATCGTGGTGGACCAGGGCCGAGAACCACGTTCTCGAAGGGACCATAGGCATCGGGCTGCTGCTCGTCGGGCTGTTCCAGGTGCTCTTCCCGGTCCTGGCCGTGGTCGGGCTCCTGCCGCTGACGGACGAGACCCGCGGGGTGCCCGTGGAAGCCCTCGCGGACGGCCCCGGCCTCGCGGCGTCGGCGTCGGCGTCGGCGTCGGTGACACTGCGCGCGGCCGACCAGGCCCAACTCGCGCTGACCGACCCCGGTCTCGTCGACCGGGCCCTGTTCGTCCTCCCCGGCCTGACCAGCGCGATCCTCCTCGTGGTGATCCTGGAGGTGCTGCTGCGGATCGTCCGCACCTTCCGGCACGGCGACTTCTTCCAGCCGCCCAACGTGCGGCGCCTGGCCGTGATCGCCTGCGCCCTCGTGCTGATCGGCCTGGTGAGCCCCCTGGTCGACGTCGTGACCACCGAACTCCTCGTCGGCGGCACGCCGGCGGAGGACGCGGTGCGCACCCTCTACGAGCTGGACGTCCCCATGGTGTTCCTCGCCCTCCTGGTGGCCGCCGCGGCCGTCGCCTTCCGGCACGGCGCCCGGCTGCGCGCCGACACCGAGGGGTTGGTCTGATGCCGTCGGAGGAACCTCACGAGATCTCCTGCCAGCTGGACCGGCTGCTGGCCGACCGCGGCATGACCCTGGCCGAACTCGCCGACCGCGTCGGCGTCACCGTCGCCAACCTGTCCATCCTCAAGAACGACCGGGCCAAGGCCATCCGCTTCAGCACCCTCAGCGCCGTCTGCCGCGAACTCGACTGCCAGCCGGGCGACCTGCTCACCTTCGGTCAGCGCTGAGCGCGCCGGTCGCGGACGGCGCGGGAGCGGGCCCCGGCGATCTCCGCCTCGTGGCGCACCGCCCAGTCGGCCAGGGCCGACAGCGGTTCGAGCAGGGTGCGGCCGAGCGGGGTCAGGCGGTACTCCACGCTCGGCGGCACGGTCGGAAACACCTCGCGCTCCACCAGACCGTCGGTCTCCAGGTTGCGGAGCGTGCGGGTCAGCATCCGCTGGCTGATGCCCTCGACGGCACGGTGCAGCTCGTTGTACCGGTGCGGGCGGCCGCCGAGCAGGATCACCAGCAGCATGCTCCACTTGTCGCCCACCCGCCGGAACGTCTCGCTGACGGGGCACGCGGCGAACTCGTCGGCCGGCACCGGGCGGGGCAGCTCGTGGGCCAGCACGGAGGGGGGCGGGGGCACATCGGTGTGCGTACCGGACATCAAACTGCCTTCTTTCGGGCCTCGTCGGGGCGGCTCACGATGGACCAGTCGATGCCGAGCCTAGGGAGGACGCCGTGCCGAACCAACCACGGAAGACCGTGATCATCAGCGGCGGGACCGACGGCATGGGCCGGGCCACCGCCCTGGAACGGCTCGCCCGTGGGGACCGCGTCACGGTGATCGGCAGCAACCAGGCCAAGGGCCGTGCGCTGGTCGAGGAGGCCGCCAACCCCGACCTGCGGTTCGTGCCGGCCGATCTGTCGTCGATCGCCGAGGTCGAGCGGGTCGTCGCCGACCTCGGCGCACGGTACGAGGCGGTCGACGCGCTGGCGCTGTTCGCCAACCGGGTCAGCCCGAAGCGGAGGGAGACGGCGGACGGCCTCGAGCACACCTTCGCCCTCTACTACCTGAGCCGCTACCTGCTGAGCCACCGGCTCGGCCCGCTCCTCGACGCCGCGCCCGCGCCCGTCGTCGTCAACGTCGCCGGGGTCGGCAACACCGCGGGCCGGATCCACTGGGACGACCCCCAACTGACGCGCCGCTACGGCCAGGTGCGCGCCCAACTCCAGGCGGGCCGGGCCAACGACCTGCTCGGCGTGGCGTTCGCCAACGCGGGTGCGGGCAAGGCGCGTTACGTGCTCTACCACCCGGGCTTCACCAGAAGCGGCCTGGACGGTCACGAGCACCCGCTGGTGCGTGGCGCGCTCAGAATCCTCGGCCGGTTCTTCGCCCGCCCCGTGGCCGAGTCGGTGCGGCCGGTCGTGGAGTGGATCGACCGGCCGCCGGCGGAGCCGCTCACCGCCGTCGACCGGGGCAGGCGGCTCGACCTGTCACTGAAGACCCTCGACCCGGACCGCGCGGCCCGACTCGCCACCTACACCGAGGAGTTGCTGGGCGGGCGCTGAGGGAACAGGGCGACGGCGCGTGGCACGACGGGTTTTTCCGGTGGGGCGCGAGGTCAGTCCGGGTCGAGATAGTCCCGCAGGACGTGGGAGCGCGCCGGGTGGCGGAGTTTGGACATGGTCCTGGCCTCGATCTGGCGGATGCGTTCGCGGGTGACGCCGTAGACCCGGCCGATGTCCTCCAGCGTGCGGGCGCGGCCGTCCGCCAGGCCGAAGCGGAGGGAGATGATGCCGGCCTCGCGGGGCGACATCTCGGTGAGCAGGGTGCGGATGGTCTCCTGGAGGAGGGAGAACGTGACCATCGTCCAGGGCGAGACGGAGTCGCCGTCCTCGATCAGGTCGCCGAACTCGGTGTCGCCCTCGTCGCCGAGCAGGGACTGGAGCGAGAGCGGTTCGCGGTCGTGGCGGAGGAGTTCGGTCAGCTTCTCGACGGGGACGTCCGCCTTCTCGGCCAGCTCCGCCAGGGTGGGGTCCGCGCCGGTGTCGCGGATCAGGTCGCGGCGGGTGCGGGAGATCCGGTTGATGATCTCGACGGCGTGGACCGGGACCCGGATGGTGCGGCCCTGGTCGGCCAGGGCGCGCGAGGTGGCCTGGCGGATCCACCAGGTCGCGTACGTCGAGAACTTGAAGCCCCTGCGGTAGTCGAACTTCTCGACGGCCCTGATCAGGCCGGTGTTGCCCTCCTGGACCAGGTCGAGGAACGGGAGCCCTCGCCCGACGTAGCGCTTGGCGACGGCGACGACGAGCCGCAGGTTGGCCTCGATGAGGTGGGTCTTGGCGCGGTGGCCGTCCTCGGCGATCAGGGACAGCTCCCGGCGGAAGTGCCGGTCGAGGTCGGGTTCTTCGGCGAGCCGCTGTTCCGCGTAGAGGCCGGCCTCGACGCGCTTGGCCAGCTCGACCTCCTGTTCGGCGGTCAGCAGCCTGACCCGGGCGATCAGCCGCAGGTAGTCCCGGACCTGGTCGACCGTGCCGCCGCCGGTCTCCAGCCGGGGCGGCGGGGCGTCCGACTCGTCGTCGAACGGGGAGTCGGCGGCGAGGGATTCGGAGCCGGGCGATGCGGAGCCGGGGGGAAACTCGTCGGGATCGTCCATCGGGGCCGTCAGCCGAGGAGCGGGCGGAGGAAGCGCCCGGTGTGGGAGTGGGGGTGGGCCGCGACGTGCTCGGGGGTGCCCTCGGCGACGAGCAGGCCGCCGCCCGAGCCGCCCTCGGGGCCCAGGTCGATCACCCAGTCCGCCGACTTGATCACGTCGAGGTCGTGCTCGATCACGACCACCGTGTCGCCGCCGTCGACGAGGCGTTGCAGCACCGTCAGCAGCCGGTGCACGTCCGCGACGTGCAGGCCGGTGGTGGGCTCGTCCAGCACGTAGAGGGTGCGGCCGCGGGTGCGGCGCCGGAGTTCGGCGGCGAGCTTGACGCGCTGCGCCTCGCCGCCGGACAGCGTGGTGGCGGGCTGGCCGAGCCGCACATAGCCGAGGCCCACGTCGCGCAGGGTGCGCAGGTGGCGGGAGAGCACCGGGTGGCCGTCGAAGAAGCCGAGGCCCTCGTCGACGGTCATGGCGAGGACGTCCGCGATCGACCGGCCGCGGTAACGGACCTCCAGCGTCTCGCGGTTGTACTGCGCGCCGTGGCACACCTCGCACGGCACGTACACGTCGGGCAGGAAGTTCATCTCGACGCGCACCGTGCCGTCGCCCTGGCAGGGTTCGCAGCGCCCGCCCCTCAGGTTGAACGAGAAGCGGCCCGGCTGGTAGCCGCGCACCCTGGCCTCGGGGAGTTCGGCGAACAGCCGGCGCAGCTGGTCGAACAGGCCGGTGTAGGTGGCCGGGTTGGAGCGCGGGCTGCGGCCGATGGGGGCCTGGTCGACCTGGACGACCTTGTCCAGCGCCTCGACGCCGGTGAGGTCGCGGTGCCGGCCCGGCGCCTGGTGCGCGCGGTGCAGCCGCCTGGCCAGGGCGGTGCGCAGGATGTCGTCGACCAGCGTCGACTTGCCGGAGCCCGAGACGCCGGTGACGGCGACGAACAGGCCGAGCGGGAACGAGACGGTGAGCCCCCGCAGGTTGTGCTCCGACGCGTCGTGCACGGTGAGGTGGTGGCCCTCGGTGGGTCGCCGCCGCTCGGCGGGGACGGGTATCGCGCGCCGGCCTGAGAGGTAGGCGCCGGTCACGGACTCGGGGTGGGCGGCGAGTTCGGCGACCGGTCCTGAGTGCAGCACCAGGCCGCCCCGCGTGCCGGCGCCCGGGCCGATGTCCACGGCCCAGTCGGCGGCCCGCAGGGTCGCCTCGTCGTGCTCCACCACGATTACCGTGTTGCCGCGGTCGCGGAGCCGGTGCAGGGTCGCGATCAGCCGCTGGTTGTCGCGCTGGTGCAGGCCGATGGACGGCTCGTCCAGCACGTAGAGCACCCGGGTGAGGCCGGTGCCGATCTGGGTGGCGAGCCGGATCCGCTGGGCCTCGCCGCCGGAGAGCGAGGCGGCGGGGCGGTCGAGGGAGAGGTAGTCGAGGCCGACGTCGAGCAGGAAGCGCAGCCGCTCGGCGGTCTCGGCGAGGACGGCGCCGGCGATCCGGCGTTCGGTGTCCGTGAGGGAGGTCGGCAACGAGCCGAGGAACGCGTCGAGTTCGTCGAGCGGGAGGGCGGTGGCCTCGGCGATGGAGCGGCCGCCGATGGTGACCGCGAGCACCGCGGGCCGCAGCCGGGCGCCGCGGCAGGCGGGGCAGGGCGTCTCGCGCAGGTAGCCGGCGAACCGGCTGCCGACGCCGCCGTTCTCGGCCTCGGCGTGCCGGCGTTCGATGTGCGGGACGACGCCCTCGAACCTGGCCAGGTGGTCGCGCCGGCGGCCGAACCGGTTCTGGTAGCCGAGGTGGAGCCGGCGGTCGGTGCCGTGCAGCACCATGTGGCGGACGTCGGGCGGGAGTTCGCGCCAGGGGGTGGCGGTGTCGAAGCCCACCTCGGCGGCGAGCGCGTCGAGCAGGTGGGCGAAGTAGTCGGCGCCGCTGGTGTTGGTCCAGGGCGCGACGGCGCCGCCGGCCAGCGACTTCTCCTCGTCGGGGACGACGAGTTCGGGGTCGACCTCGAGACGGGAGCCGAGGCCCGTGCACGTGGGGCAGGCGCCCCAGGGCGCGTTGAAGGAGAAGAGCCGCGGTTCGAGCGATTCGAGGCCGAGCTCGTGGGAGCGCGGGCAGGCCAGCCGCTCGGCGAACACCAGCTCCCGGTCGGGGGAGTTCTCGGCCCGGTCGGGGAACGCGACCCGCAGCATGCCGCCGGCCAGGGCGAGCGCGGTCTCCACGGACTCGGTGAGCCGCTGCCTGATGCCGGTCCTGACGGTGACGCGGTCCACGACCACCTCGATGGTGTGGGCGCGGCGCCGGTCGAGCGCCGGCGGGGTGGCGAGCGGGAGGATCCGGCCGTCCACCCGGACCCGGCTGAAGCCGTCGGCCGACAACTGGCGGAAGACCTCGGCGTGTTCGCCCTTGCGGTCCCGGACGACGGGGGCGAGCAGCAGGAAGCGGGCGCCCGTGCCCCCGACCGTGTCGGGCCCGGCGGCTTCGGCGAGCAGCCGGTCCACGATGCGCTGTGGGGTCTGCCGGCTGACCTGCTCGCCGCACTCGGGGCAGTGCGGCCGGCCGATCCTGGCGTAGAGGAGCCGCAGGTGGTCGTAGACCTCGGTGACGGTGCCGACCGTGGAGCGCGGATTGCGGCTCGACGTCTTCTGGTCGATGGCGATGGCCGGGGACAGCCCCTCGATCGCGTCGACGTCCGGTTTGTCGAGCTGGCCGAGGAACTGCCGCGCGTAGGCCGAGAGCGATTCGACGTAACGCCGCTGCCCCTCGGCGAATATGGTGTCGAATGCGAGGCTGGATTTGCCGGACCCGGATACTCCGGTGAATACGATCAGGGCGTCTCTCGGCAGCTCGACCGAGACGTCCCGCAGGTTGTGCTGGCGGGCACCCTTGACGACGAGCTGATTTCCCACGGCGTGAAAACCCCGTCCCTGAAGTGGTGGATGGAATCCACGCTAGCACCGCGTGATCGCGTGTTAAGGCGCCTGTTCGCCGAATATCCGGTGTGGTGAATATCGCGCTTGACAAGCGGATCGAAAGTGTGGGCAACGGAATTCGACGGGAGCGGCGAATCGCCCTTATCGCGGGGCCTCGCCGCGCGGCTGGAGCCGTGCCACGGAGGCGGTGGCCGCCTCCAACGTGTCGCCGGCGCCGACTGCGAAGTCCCGCAGGTGGGTCTCCAGATAGGGGGTGCCGGGCGGCACGAAGGCCGGGCCGAAGTAGCCGGCCCGCTCCAGCTGGATGAGGCCGTGGATCTGGCACCACAGGTGCCGGGTCACCAGCCACGGCTCGGCCGGCCTGAACCGGCCGGCGGCGACGCAGCGTTCGACGGTGTCCCTGGCGATCCGCAGCGCGTGCGCGCCGATCCGCAGGTCGTCATCCGACATCTGGAACCCGGCCAGCGGCGAGCCGCTGAACATGACGGTGAAGTGGTGCGGCTCGGCCCGCGCGTACTCCACCGTGACCCGGCACTCCTCGAACAGGTCGGCCACCGGGTCGTCGGTGGTCGGCAGCGCGCGGAGCCGTTCCGACACCCGCTGGAACCCTTCGTGGATCACGGCGCGCACCAGGTCGGGCAGCGAGCCGAAGTGGGTGTAGACGGCCATCGTGGAGGCGCCGACCTCCCTGGCCAGCCGCCGGGTGGTCAGCGCCGCTGGCCCCTCCTCCGACAACAGCCGGGCGGCGGCGGCGAGGAGACGGGTGGCGACCGGGCTTGACACGGCCGTCAGCATAACGGTGTCATGAGGACATAACAGTGTTATGGAGGTGGGGTCATGTGGGTCTCACGACGGCTGACCGCCGGCATTCCGCGGCTGCCCGAGGCGGCCGGCGCCGGCGGGGGTGAACTGCCCGGCGCGGGGCCCGTGTTGCGGGTGGTGATGATCGGGGACTCGGTCGCCGCCGGCGTCGGGGCCGCCACCCAGGAGGAGGCGCTGCCCGGCCAGGTGGCCGCCGGCCTCGCCGCCCTCACCGGCCGCCCGGTCTCCTGGCGGGTGGTGGCCAGGCGCGGCGCCACCGCGCGGCGGATCCGCGCCGGCCAGCTGGGCCAGCTCACCGACCCCACCCGCCGCTGGCAGCCCGACCTGGTGCTCGTCGTGGCCGGCGCCAACGACGCGATCCGACTGCGCCGGCCGGCCGCCTTCCGCCGGGACGTGGTGGCCCTGGTCGGGTCGATCCGGCACCGGCTGGGCCGCGACGTGCCGGTGATGCTCGTCGGGCTGCCGCCCGTGCACCGCTTCCCGGCCCTGCCGCTGTGGGGGCGTTGGCCGCTCGGGGTCTACGCCCGCCGGCTCGACGCCCAGCTGCGCCGGGTGGCGGCCCGCGAGACGGACGTCTCCCATCTGCCGGTCGGCGCCCTGCCGATCAGCCCGACCGTCGGCCTGGCGTCCGACCGCTTCCATCCGAGCCCGGCCGGCCACCGGGCCTGGGGCCGTTCGGTGGCGGCGTCGGTGGCCACGGTGCTCGACGCGGGCTGACACTCCGAGGGCGGCGAGGGGCGGCCCGGTTCGCGGGGGCGGGAAGTGTTCACCGCGGTGTCGACGGGCGTTGGCCCGGGGTGGCGGTCGGGTGTTCAGTGTCATGGCCGAGCGGGCAGGTACAACGGGATTCCGAGTCGTTCACGGCACCATTCCGGTCTCTGCCCCCACCGTCCCCCACGCCCGTGTCCCCCGGGCGCCCCGACCAGGAGTGTCAGACGTGCAGACCCACGAGATGGCGGATTTCGGCGTTTCCGAGGTCGAGGAGGCGGTGTACCGCCACTTCCTCCGTCACCCTGAGACCCGCGCCGACCACCTCCACCTGCTGCTGCGCGTCGGCTGCGAGGAGGCCGGCGCGGCGCTGGCCAGGCTGATCAGGCTCGGCCTGCTCAGACCCGGAGACACGGCCGGCCGCCTCGTCGCCACCGATCCCGAGACCGCGCTGGCCCGCCTCGCCGAGCTGCGGTTGCGCGAGATCTACGAGGAGATGCACCGCGTCACCCAGTACCGACACGTGCTGGCCACGCTACGCGCGGAGACGGACCGGCGGCCGACCACCGCCCAGGGCGTCGAACAGCTCGACGACTCGAGCGAGATACGCGGCCGGATGGACGACCTCGCCTTCTTCGCCCGCGAGGAGATCGTCTCCGCCGAGCCCCGGGTGCGGCTCTCCGCCGAGCAGGTGGGGCAGTGCGGGGCCCGCGACTTCCGGGCGCTGAGCCGCGGGGTGCGGCGGCGGGTGGTGGTGCGGGGCGACGCGCTCGAACACCAGCCGACCGCCGGCTACCTCGGCGAACTCGCCTCGCGCGGCGCCCGGATCAGGGTCGCCAGGGAGATGTCCGACCACGTCGTCGTCTACGACCGCCGGGCCGCCCTGATGCCGCTCGACCCGCGCAACGACACCCGGGGCGCCCTCGTGGTGCACGGCGGGGTGCTGGTGGCCAGCCTGTTCGGCCTCTTCGAGCGGATCTGGGAGCAGGCCGAGGACGTCCCGCTCGAACTCCGCGACCCGGCGGACCGCGGCTCCGACCTCTCCGAGGCGGAGCTGCGGGTGCTCGCCCTGATGTGCACGGTCGGCAAGGACGAGACCGGCGCCCGCGACCTCGGCGTCTCGGTGCGCACCTATCGACGCCACATTGCGGATGTCATGCGCAGGCTAGGAGCGTCGTCCCGGGCCCAGGCCGCCCTGTTGGCCCGCGAGCGCGGCTGGATCTGAGCCCGCGCCCAGCGCGTGGCGGGCGGCGAGCGTCAGCGCCCGGACGCCGGTGGGCAGCGCCGTCCTCACGTCCGGCGCGAACGCCGGCGAGTGGTTGGACGGCAGCGGCTCCCCGCCGGGGGTGAGCGCGGCGCGCCAGCGGGCGGCCGGCACCGTGCCCAGCATCCAGTACGCCAGCCGCACCCGCTCACCGCCGTGCAGCCCGGCGCCGGCCGGGCCGAACCAGGGGAAGTCCTCGGTGGCCGTGGCCGGTTGCCACTCCAGCACCCGGCCGGCGCCGAGCGCCTCCGCGTGCGCGCCGCGGACGTCCGCCGTCAGCCCGGCGTCCGGGACCAGCGCGGGGGAGCGGCCGACCTCGGTGAGCTCCGGGGGCCGCGGGCAGCCGGACGCCTCGCTCTCGGCGCGCAGCACCCGGCGGGTGGCCGCCGCCATCCGGTCCAGCGTCTCCTCGCCGAACGCCCGCATGCTCAGGGCGAGTTCGGCCCGGTCCGGTACCACGTTGGCCAGTTCGCCGGCGCGCAGCCGGCCGATGGTCAGCACGGCCTGCTCGGCCGGCGCCGTCTCGCGCGACACCACGGCCTGGAGCCGCAGCACGGCGGCCGCCGCGGCGACCACCGGGTCCACCGTGAGGTGCGGGGTGCCGCCGTGGCCGCCCGAGCCGTGCAGCACGGCCTCCAGCGTGCGGCTGCCCGCCAGCACCGCGCCCCTGGCGTGCGCCACGGTGCCGGCCGGCAGCGGGGCGGCGTGCTGGGCGAGCACCGCGTCCGGCACGCCGCAGCGCTCGTAGAGGCCGTCGTCCAGCATGGCGCGCGCCCCGGTCAGCGTCTCCTCGGCCGGCTGCCCGACCACCACCACGGTGCCGCGCCAGCCGTCGGTCGCCCCCGCCAGCAGGCGGGCCGCGCCGGCCAGCGCGGCCAGGTGCAGGTCGTGGCCGCAGGCGTGCATCAGCCCCGGCACCTCGCTGGCGTACGGCAGCCCGGTCAGCTCGGTGACCGGCAGCGCGTCCAACTCGGCGCGCAGCAGCACCGTCGGTCCCGCGCCGCGGCGCAGCACGCCGGCGACGCCGTGGCCGCCGAGCCCGGTGTGCACCTGGTAGCCGTCGGCGCGCAGCCAGTCGGCGAGCCCGGCCGCGGTGCGCTCCTCGGCGCCCGACGGCTCGGGGCGGGTGTGGAGTTCGAGGTACAGCTCGACGGCGGCCCTGAGCACGTCGGCCGGTACGGGCGGCACGGACACGTGGGTGTTCTCCTTCGGTCTGCTGACAGGTGGTGTCAGCGGGCTGACAGCGGAAGCGGGGGCGGGCTGCCAGCGGCTGCCGCTGGAATGGATCCGTGCCGGGCCACCGCCGGAAGCATCCGGCGCCCGCACTTCGTCCCCCGAGGAGGAACCATGTCCAAGAAGCCCGAGCTCGCCACCCTCGCCGACGAGATCCTGGAGCTGGAGTCGGAGACCTTCGAGATCTCCGACTACTCGGACGAGGCCGAGGTCGTCCTCGCCGGTTCGACCTCCTGCTCCTCGACCTCCACCTGTTCCAGCACCACCAGCACCACCTCCTGCAGCGCCTGATTCGGGCCTGCCCCTGATCGTCCTCCGCGCCGTACCCCGGCTCCCCTCAGGGGAAGGGGTGCGGCGCGGGGTCGTTGCCGGCCGTGGGGCCGCCGACCCGGTGCAACCTGGGCATCCGCAGGGCGCGTTGCCGGTGCCAGCCGAAGTCGAGCGGCAGCAGCCCGGGGACGACGGTGGCCACCGTGGCGAGGCCGGCCGCCCGCTGCTCGGGCGCGGTCTGGTCGACGGCGATGACGTCGTGCCCGGCGCCGGCCAACTCGTCGCGCAGCCGCGCCAGATCGTCCAGCAGGTCGGTGGTGCGCGGCCGCACCGCCTCCCAGTCGGCGAAGACCTCGGTGATCGGCCTGGCCGGTGACGGTTCGAGGAACGCCGCCGCGTGCCGCGCCATCCGCGGCAGCCCGTAGAGCTGGGCGTGGTCCTTGAGCTGCCGTACCAGGCCGAAGTCCTGGGCCATCGCCTCCAGTTCGGCCTGCCGCTCGCGGACCTGGAACGGCAGGTGCGGAATGTAGGTCAGCACCTCGCTGAGCGCGCCGGCGACCGTCTGTTCCGGGTCGAAGCCGGCGGCCGCGCCGAACGACAGCAGCCCGAGGCCGCCGTCCCGCCGCACGGCGAGCGCGGTGACCACCGGGACCGTCAGACCGGCCCTGGTGTCGAAGGCGTGCACGTCGTAGCCGAGCAGCGCGGCCCGGTCGAGGGCGGCCCTGATCCCGGCGTCGCGGCAGGTCGACAGGTCGATCCTGGGGGGCCGGGTCCGCCCGTACCAGGCGACCAGGAACGCGTCGCGCTCGACGAGTTCCAGCAGCCCGTGCAGCACCGCCTCGGCCGGATGGCCGCCGGTGGCGCAGCCGTTGGAGCACTCGAAGACGAAGTTGTCGGCCTCGACGCCCGCCCCGTAGTGGACGAACCGCGCCGGCACCAGGATCGGCCGCTCGTCGCGCAGCGACCAGCCGTGCAGCCAGGGGATCGGGCGGTCGGGGTCGAACGGGGAGACCAGCGGGTCGTCCCGGTAGGTCTCGGGCGGGTAGCTGCCGCAGTCGGCCGGGTCGAGGACGGCGCCCCGGCCCGGGTCGGCGAGCAGTTCCCGGTAGGAGGCGGTGACCGGGGTGAGGCCGCGCCGGTTGTGGGTGCCCGCGTAGCGCTCGAGTCCCTCCAGGTAGGCGAGGGTTCGGCTGGTGTCGTACCTGTCGCCCTGCCCGCTCCAGGTGACGTCGTTGAGGCCGGCGTAGCCGCGGACGAAGTTGCTGCCCGAGATGGGGGCGGTGGTGGTGGACGTCGGGTTGAGGTGGGTGCGGGCGCCGAGCACGCCGCAGACCGGGTTGGCGAGCGCCGCGTCGGGGAGGGCGAACGAGGCGGCGGAGCGCACCCGGTAGCTGCCGGGCGCCGGCTTGGGCGCGTCGGTCAGCGGCGGCAGCCCGTCCGCCGGGCGGTCGGGGCGCGGGGTGACGCAGTGCGGGCAGAGCGGTTCGGGCAGCAGCGGGAAGCTCACCAGGGCGAGGGTGCCCAGGTCGACCCGGGTGACCCGGGGCAACTCGGCGCCGGCCGTGGCGCGTTCGGCGACGGCGCGGGCCGCCGCCCACACGGCGTCGGCGGCGTGCGGGGTGAGCACCGGCCAGCCGGTGGCGCCGGCCGGCTCGCGGCAGCCGGCCTCCAGCGGCTCGCGCTCCGAGCGGGTGCGCAGCCGCTGCCAGCGCATGCCGAGGCACCGGCCGCAGGCGGCCCGGGTGCCGCCCCAGGGGCCGACGAGCACCGCCCGGGAGGAGAGGTGGAAGGTGGCACCCGGGCGGGCGGCGGCCAGCGGGTCGGCCGCGGGGTCGGCGGTCAGCACGTCGGCGGCGCCGAGCGGCACCACCACGGGCTCGGGCCCCGGGCCATGGCCGGCCGCCGCCCAGCGGGCGCGCAGCGCCGCCTGGAGCCGGCCGCGGGCGGCCTCCAGGGGCGGTGGCGGCGCGGTGGCGGTGGTCGTCACGTCCGGTCGCTCCAGCGGAAGGTGCGGAAGGCGACGGCGCCGAACACGGCGGCGAACGCGACGAGTCCGGCGGCGGCGAGCCCCATGTCCGTGCCGGAGCCCGAGCCGGTCAGGGCGGCCGAGATCCCGTCGTTGAGGTGGCGCAGCGGCAGCACCACGGAGATCGTCTGGAGCCAGGACGGCATGGCGTCCAGCGGGTAGAACGAGCCGGAGAGGAACGCCATCGGCACCATCAGGCAGTTGGCGACCGCGGCCACCGCCTCCGGGGTGCGGGAGAACGAGCCGACGATCGCGCCGAGCGCCAGGAACGCGGTCACGCCGAGCACCAGCAGCGGCACCGCCAGCGGCCAGCCGCCGGAGAGTTCGAGGCCGAACATCGGCAGCATCGCCACCGCCACGAACACCACGCCCTGCACCACGCCGATGCCGACGGCCAGCGCGTAGCGCGAGCCGAGGATCGCGGAGAGCGGGGTCGGGGTCATCCTGATCAGCCGCAGGATGTCGTCCCGCCGCCACTGCATCAGCGTGAAGCCGACACCGAACACGGCCGCGTTGGCCACGCCCCAGGAGAGCACGCCTGGCGCGATGTAGCTGATGTAGGGCCGGCCGCTCTGCTCGACGTCCTGGCCGCTGAAGATCAGCCCGAAGACGACGAGGAACAGCAGCGGGAAGGCGAAGGTGAAGAACAGGGTGGTCTTGTCCCGGGTGTAGGCCCGGTAGCCGGCCTCCCCCAGCGCGGCGAAGGCGCTCATGTGCTGCTCCGTTCGATGGGCTCGTCCGCCGGCCGCTCGCCGGCGGCCCGCTCGTCGCCAGGGTGCTGGTCGGCGCTGAGGTCGGTCAGGCGCAGATAGACGTCCTCCAGGCTGGCGGTGCGGGTCCGCACGCCCTGTAGGCCGGCGATCTCGGCGATCTCGGCCAGCAAGGGGCCGGCGTCCAGCGTCTCCAACACCACGACGTCGCCGTCGAGTTCGGCGTGCCGGACGCCCGGCAGCGCGCTGGCCGCGGCCACCGTGAGACGCTCGGCGGGCACCAGCAGCCTGGTCACCGAAGTGCCCTGGGCGACGAGGCGGTTGGGGGTGTCGAGGGCGGTCACCCGGCCGCTCGCCACGATCGCCACCCGGTCGCAGAGCGCCTCGGCCTCGTCCAGGTGGTGGGTCGTGTAGACGATGGTGCGGCCGGCCCGCTTCAGGTCGCTCAGCACCCGCCACAGGCCGCGCCTGGCCTGCGGGTCGAGGGCGGCGGTCGGCTCGTCGAGGAAGATCAGCTCGGGGTCGTGGACCAGCGCCGAGGCGATGGCGAGCCGCTGCCGCTGGCCGCCCGACAGGTCCTCGACGCGGACGTCCGCCTGCTCGGTGAGGCCGACGGTGGCCAGCGTGCGGTCGACCGCCGCCCGGTCGGCGCGGTAGAGGGCCGCCACCGTCCGTAGGTGCTCGGCCGCGGTGAGCCGGACGAAGAACGCGGAGGACTGGGTCTGCACGCCGAGCCTGGGCAGCAGCGCGGTGTCGCGCGGCCACGGCCGGGCGCCGAGCACGTTGACCGTCCCCGAGTCGGCCTGCCGCAGCCCCTCCATGATCTCGATCAGGGTGGTCTTGCCGGCGCCGTTCGGGCCGAGCAGGCCGAAGAACTCGCCCCGGGCGATGGTGAACGAGATGCCGTCCACGGCCCGGACGGCGCCGTAGCTCTTGCGCACGTCGGCCAGGACGACGGCCGGCGGCGGCGCCTCGCCGTCGGTCTCGGGTGGGTGGGGCACGGGGATCTCTCCTTCGGATGGCACGGTGGGGGTCAGGTGACCAGGAGGGCGTGGACGAGCAGGACGAGCGCGGCGAGCAGCAGGCAGCCGGCCAGCACCGCGCACAGGCCGTAGCCGAGGTAGGCCCGCCTGGCCTCCCGCGGGTAGCCGGCGGCCGCCGGGTCGCGGCGGGCCGCCAGGGTCAGGAACTCCCGGCTCGAGGTGGCCAGTCGGGTGGCGCGCAGCACCTGGCCGACGATGGTGTAGCCGTCGAGCGGCGGCAGCGGCACCAGCATGGCGAGGGCCTGGAGGGTGCCGAGGAACAGCAGCCCGGCCAGCGCCTCGCGGGTGTCGCCGGCGGGCGCCAGCAGCCACCAGACGCAGAACGGCGTGAGGAACAGCAGGTTGGTGACGGCGCCGGCCGCGGCGACCACGATCCGCTGCCGGCGGGTGCCGAGGTAGGGGTAGTCGTCGACGACGCAGTACATGATCACCACCGGCAGCCGCCAGCGCAGGCCGATCTCGCCGACCCGGCCGCCGTGGTGCCGGGCGGCGACCGCGTGCGCTAGCTCGTGCAGCGCGGTGCTGAACCAGAGCGCGGTGGCCACGGCGAGCAGCAGCACGGGGTTGGTGAACACCGTGGCCGCGCCGTCCACCAGCTCCGGCAGCCGAGCCAGGAACAGCGCCAACATGCCGCCCAGCAGCGCGAGTTGTGCCGCCTGCCAGCCGGGTGCGAGCAGGAAGCCGGCGGTCCGGTGCAGCCGTCCCGCGGTGGCGTGCGCGTCCGAGACCAGCCGCACGCTGCCGCGCAGCAGGCCGTTGGCCGGCCGCTCCACGGCGTCCTTCGGCGCGGCAGGGGCACCGTCGAGCAGGCCGCGGCCGCCCAACAGGGCGAGCAGCTGACGCCAGTTGGCGTCGCCGAGCCGCCTGCCGAACGCCTCGGCGTACTCCGCGCCCAGCTCGTCCAGGGTGCGGCTGCCGTCCATCCTGGCCATCAGGAACCGCTCGCGCGGCCCGACCTCGAACGACCGGCCGCCGGCCGGCTCCTTCACCAGGTGCACGGTCCTGGGGCCGAGCAGCAGCGGGTCGCTGATCAGCACGCCGGGGCGCAGCCGGGGGCGGAGGCCGGCCAGCGAGTGCCCTGGCGCGGTCACCGTTCGCCGCCCGCGGGCGCCGGCAGCCGGCGGCGGAGCGCCCGGCCCAGGACGTGCGAGAGGTACGCCTCGTCCTGGATGGTGACGTGCAGCCGGTTGTTCGTCATGTGCATGTAGGGGGAGAGCAGCCGGACCAGCGCCTCGTGCCGGTCGGTGACCGGCTCCTCCCGCTCGCCGTCCCAGGAGCGGAACACCAGCTCCCCGCGCTCCGCCAACTCACCTGCTTTGTCGGCGAGTTCGGTGCAGTGCTCGACCCAGCGGCCCAGGAAGTCGGGCAGCAGCCCCGGGTCCTCGGCCTGCACCGCGCCGCGGATCCGCTCGTACCAGCGGGTCAGCGGCGGCCCGACCTCGTCGGCCTTCCGCTCGTACTCGGCGCTGCCGATGAAGCCGGTGTCGGGGAACGCGCGGTGCCAGAACGCGTAGTAGCTGTCCAGGTAGTCGGCCAGCGGCTCGTCCTCCGCGACGAAGCAGGCGGCCATCACCGTCATCAGCTGGGCCGAGGTGCCGAGCAGCACGGTGCGCAGGTGCAGGTTCTTGGTGCGGAACGCGTCGATCACCAGCTCGCTCGACTGGCGGAAGTGCCATTCGGCGAGCGCGACGCCGGCCGGGCCGCCGTACTTGCCGAACTCGGGCTCGTAGGGCAGCCAGGAGCGGGAGTTGTTCGGCCGCAGGTTCATCCGGCCCTCGGCGTCCAGGTAGTCGACGCGCTCGGCCGGGCTGAACTCGATGTCGAAGAGCTGGTTGTAGAACTCGTTGAGGAAGCCGGAGTCCACCTCGTAGAGCGCCGGGCGGCGGGCGAGGAACTCGTCGATCGCCTCCTCGGCGCGTCGCCGCACCTCGCCCTCGGCGGCCGGGGACGAGGGCCGCAGCCGCAGCCTGACGTGCGGGCCCTCCAGCCAGTAGTTGATGAAGAACCAGCCGTCGAGCAGCACGTCCCGCTCCAGCTCGGCGACCAGCGGGCGCACGCAGTTCAGCAGCAGGGGGCGGGGGTTGGCCGCGTAGTAGACGTGCACGGCCTGCCACGCCCCCGGGGCCTGAGTCGGCTCGCTCACGACGCGCTCCCTTCCACGTGCGGCACCCGCACGGTCTCGACGGCGAACTCGGTGACGTGCGCGCCCTGTTCCGAGCCGAGCAGCGGCCCCTCCTGGTCGGGCAGCGCCTCGCGGAACACCACCCGGGCCTCCGGGCGGCGCACCAGACCCTCGAAGGCCAGCAGCGACAGCGGGCTCTCCAGGTCGACGTACTGCGGCTTGGCGCCCGTGGCGCCGCGCGCCCCGCCGTCGCTTACGGTGGCGAACACCCGCTCGGGCAGGCCGTGGTGGCGGCGCCAACGGCGCCAGCCCAGGTACCAGTCGGCGTCCCCGCCGCCCGTCGCGCGGGGCGGCAGCGCGGTGGCCGGCGCCGTCCAGCCGCGCCTGCCGAGCACCAGCCGGCCGTGCCGCACCCGGGGCCGGTGGGTCACGCCGTCCCGCTCGGGTCCCGCCGGGATGCCGCCCCACACGTCGAGCGGCGACATCGAGGTGGGGGAGAGCAGCAGCAGGGTGCGAGGCACCTCGGGCAGCGCGAGCGGCACCAGGTAGCCGAGGTAGACGGGCACCACCTCGCGGCCGAGGCGCGCCGAGCGCAGCACGAGACGGTCCGCGTCCCGGTCGTGGACCAGGGAGAGATCGGCCAGGTGCAGCTGCCGGTCGGCCGGCACCGAGCTGGTCTCGCCCGGGCAGACGATCTCGTGGTCGGTGAGCTCCCCGTGCAGGTTGAGGTTGCTGGTCACCGGGCCGCCGGTGACCTCCGCGAACACCGCGCCCGGCGGCTGGAGTCGGCGGGCCCTCTCCCGCAGCCGGGTGGACAGCCCGTCGTGGCAGTGGGTGAAGCGGCTGAACGGGAACGACAGGCCGCCGTAGGAGCGGTTGAGCACCACCAGCGGCTCGCCGGGGCCTGCCGCGGCCAGCTGCACATGGTGGCTGTACAGCTCAAGACCCTTGGGGAGCGGTTCGAGCTCGGCGGCCACCGCCGCCAACAGCGCCTCGTCCAGAACGAGTTCGCTGCCGCCGCTGTCCCGGTGCTCGGCCCAGCGGGCCCGCACCCCGTCCTGGAACACCTGCCTGGCCGCGTCGAGCGCCTTCAGCTGCGGCAGGCCGAGCCAGTTCTCCTCCGGCGTGTGCCGGCCCTCGGCGTCGAAACGTGGCCGGCGGGAGGTGAACGACAGGTACTGGTCGAAGAAGTCCTCGTGGAAGTCGTGGATCAGCCGCAGCAGGTCGTCGCAGCGGCCGCCGGCGCCGAACCTGGCGAGGAAGAAGCCCTTGAGGGTGAGGCGTTGCGGCAGCGTCAGGTCGAAGGCCGGCAGCACCCGCTCGATGGACCGCAGCGGCTCGGCGAGCGCGGCGGAGAACGCGGCGCGGGACGCCGACACGGTGGGGGCCGTCACGTCCTCGTAGAGCACGGTGCGCGGCACCCGCGGCTGCTCGACGCCCAACTCCCGCTGCACGTCCGCCAGTCGCTCGCGCAGTTCGGCGAGCAGCGCGCGCCGCTCGGGGGGCGAGGCCGCCGGGTAGCGGGCCAGGCAGTCGGCGGGACCGTCGAGCGCGGCGGCGGTGCGGATCGCCCAGGGCCGCTCCAGGGCGCGCAGCGACTCCTGGAAGGCGCGCAGCGGGTCCGTGTCGTGGGCGCCGGTGGACAGCGAGGGCACCTGCACCATGCCGACCTCGACCAGCGCCGCCAGATAGCGCTCGACGTCCGCCGCCGGCTCGCCGCGGTCGGCCGCCAGCCAGCCCACCAACTCGCCGTAGCGCAGCCCGGGGCGCTCGCCGAAGAGCGCCAGCATCCGCTCCAGGACGCCGCTGCGGCGCAGGAAGAACACCCGGTCCCGCACGGTGTCGAAGGTGACGGCGGTGTCGTCGTCGCCGGCCGTCACCCAGCGCCGCACGTACCGCACCCGGTCGTCCTCCCGGCCCCAGCCCGGCGCGGGCGCCACCGGCAGGTCGGCGCGGCGGCCGGGCTCCGCGACCACGGCCTCCGCGACCCGGCCGAGGACGAGGACGTTCAGCCTGGGGTGGCTGGTCCAGGGCCCGGCCAGCGCCAGGTGCTCCGCTGGTTGTGCGGGCGGGTAGCCGCGGGCTGTGGGTGGCCGGTCGCGCCCACGTGGCGGAGCCGGCCGGGGCAGGGCCCCGTGCCCCGGCCGGGGCACGGGGCCGCGTCGGACTTCACCCAGCCCGTCCAGGGGCCTTGCGGCGTCCCCGGCGTCGTGCAGGGTGCCGAGGGCGACGCCGGTGAAGGTGGAGAACGGGCTGGTCTTGCACGCCGTCCGGTAGAGGTACGCCAGCAGCGACCGCTCCGTCTTCCTGGCCCGCTTGCCGCCCTTCTCGGGGGCGGCGGCGAGGAACGCGTCGAGCTCGGCGTCCAGCGGCGGCGAGGCGAGCAGCACCCCGGAGCGCAGCCGCGGGTCGGCCGCGAGCCGACGCAACTCGGCCCGGCCGTACTGGAGTTCCTCGGCCAGCAGCCCGGGGCCCGCCGCCTCGCGGTCGGCCAGCAGCTCCCTGGCCGCCAGCCAGTCGGCCAGCGCCTCGGCCGCCGCCGGGTCGAGCCCCGCGACCAGTGCCAGGTCGGCCTCCGGGTCGCGCGGCCGCCGGTTGTTGAACACCTCGCGGCGCAGCCGCAGCAGCGCGCGCCTGGCGGCCTCGTCCTCGTTGCTGCCGACCAGGTCGTGCAGCAGGTCGGCCACCCGCTCGCCGGTCGCGGCCGACAGGCCCGCCGCGTCGAGCACCTCGTCCGCCCAGGCCCGGCTCGCCGGGGCCCGCAGCCCGCGCACCACGTCGAGCGGCAGCCCGGCGACGCGGGCCGTGAACAGCTCGCCCAACTCCCAGCCGGCCTCGGGCCTTTCCTCGCCCATCGGCTCCTCCCCGCCCCTCACGCGATCTCGAAGCGGAAGTCGGCGGGCGCGGGCCGCTCGGCGCCGACCATCATGATCAGCAGCGCCTGCTCGTCGGTGTCCAGCAGCCCGAGTTCCTCGCGGTAGGAGATGTTGTCGAAGCCGAGGGCCACCCCGCAGCCGGTCGACAGGGCGGCGGCGGCCGTGTAGGTGGCCTGCGCGACGCCGCCGATCATCGCGTTGACCAGCCGGTAGCCGCGGTCGCCCACGGCGTCGAGCACGGCGTGGGTGCGGATGGTCGGCACCAGCACGGCGGCGGCCTGCTCCAGGTTGTAGTTGGCCAGGAAGTAGTTCCGCTGGAGGAACGGCCCTGGCGCGCCGTCCACCACCGGGCGCAGCGCGTTCACCCCCGGCTCGTAGGCGTAGACCCCGGGCTCCACGCCGTCGACGTGGTTGACGAACGCGTACACCCGGGCGAGCGCGTCGGCGCCGGCCGCCTCGGCGTCGCCGCCGAGCCGCGCCCCGGCGGCCGCGGCCGCCAACAGGGCGGCCAACTCCGCGACCGGCAGCGGCCGTTGTGCGGCGGCGAAGCGGCCGAAGCTGCTGCGGCGGG